>NZ_JBSGET010000040.1:44478-55427 GCF_053603035.1 Kitasatospora sp. NPDC004272
CCGCTCCGGCGGTGGCCGGGTCCTGTGCCGCCCCGGTGGTGGCCGGGTCCTGTGCCGCTCCGGCGGTGGCCGGGTCCTGTGCCGCCCCGGTGGTGACCAGGTCCGACGCCCGGCAGTAGCATCCCGCGGATGACCACCACCGTGCTGCTGGTCGACGCCGCCGTCCTCGGCTCCACCGGCACCGCCCTGCTGCTCGGCCCCCGCGTCCTGCGCCCGCCCGCCGCCACGGCCCGTCCGGTCGGCGGCCCGCCCGCCACCGTCCGGCCGGAGGTGCTGCTGGCGGGGGTGGTCGCACTGGTCTACCTGAACCAACTGCTGTGCTGCGCCTACCTGGTGCGGGCGCACGGCGGTGACGCCGGGTACGTCGCCCGCTACCTGCCGCCCGGGTGGTTCGCCGAGCCGACCGGGCACCCGGTGGTCCGGGCACTGGCCGCGCACCTGCCGGCGCCCGGACTGTTCGCGCCGACGGTGCTGCGGGTGCAGGCGTTCCTGGAACTGCCCTTCGTGCTGCTGGCCTACGCGACCGTGCTGCACCGCCTCAGCCCCGCGCTGCTGCGCCGCGTCCTCGGCTCGCCCGCGCCGGTGTGGACGGCCGCCGCCTCGTACACCCTGGTGTTCGGCGTCGTCGAGTGCGCGCTGCGCAACCCGTGGACCGTCCAGGACGTGGCGATCCGGACGCTGTCGGCACTGTGCACCGCACCGCTGCTGCTCCGCGCCGCCCGCCGCGCACCGGGAGCGGAACGGCCCCTGGACACCCTCGGGTTGCTGCGCTTCACCGCCGAACTGTGGGCCGTCGGCACCCTGGTGATGGTGGTCTACGACACCGCTCTGCTCTACAACCTCCGCCACCTGCAAGGGCGTTGGTCCGAAATACTGATCGCCCTGGCGGTCCTCGCCGCCACCGGGTACGACCGCCGCCCGGCCCCGGCCTCGACCCCGGCCGCCGCTCCCGGCCCCGGGACCGCCGCGCTCGCCGTCCTGCTGCGCCGGGTGCTGGTGCTGTTCCTGGTGCCGGCCCTCGCGGTCCGCTACGGCCTCGGCTTCGCCCACCCCCGACTCGCCGCCGCCGGGGCGTTGTCGGTGGGGCTCGCCGCCCTCGCCGACCGCCGGATCCGCGCCGCCGCCCGCCCGCTCGCCCTCGCCGGCACCGTCGGCCTCGCCGCCGGGTACCTCGCCCTGCACCTGCGCCAGGACACCTACCCGGAGAGCGGCCTGCTCCGCGCCATGACCGCGCTCCCCGCCACCGCCGCGCTCCTGCTCGCCCTCACCGACCGCCGCCGGCGGCGCGCCACCGCAGCCAAGACCGGAACCACCGCAGCCAAGACCGGAGCCGCCCTCAAGGCCGACGCCACCGCCCCCAAGGCCGACGCCACCGCCGCCGACTGAACGAAGAGTCGGTCCCAAGTGTCCCGAACGCCCTATCATGGGGCGTCACTTGCCGTACCACCCCGGCACGCGGCGCGGTCCGCCCGCCCGCGTGGCCCGGCCCCGGACGAGAGCCGCCACCATGACCGCACCCCACCCGCCGCACCCCGGCGGGCAGCCGCCCTTCCCGGCGCCGCCGTCGGCGCGACGCCCGAAGGGGACCTGGTACTTCGTCGCGATGATCTGCTCGTTCGGCCTGTTGACGCCGCTGCCCTTCCTGCACGCGGCCTCCCGGCTGAACCGCCGCAGCCTGCGGATCCGCGCGGCGGTCTACGCCGCGCTCGTCGTCCTGCTGTTCACGCTCAGCTCCTTCGTCCCGCACGACGCGCAGGGCCACGTCACCGGCGGAGTGGGCGACGCGCTGGAGGGGCTGTTCGTGCTCGGCATGATCGGCACCGTCGGGTTCGCCTGCGTGCAGATCGGCCCGGTCCGCCGCGAGGTGTACGGCCTGGCCGCCCCGGCCGTCCCGCCGCCGACCGGCCCCGGCTCCGCCGACCCCGTCGTGGCGGCCCGCCTCGCCGCCCGGGCCCGGCGCGAGGAGGCCCGGGCCCTGGTCGCGCGGGACGCCGTGATGGCGCACGAACTGCGGATCGGCCGACCCGACCTGACCGGCCCCTACGACGACGGTGGCCTGGTCGACCTCAACTCCGCCCCGGTCGAGGCGATCTCCGCCCACTGCTCGCTCCCGCCCGAGACGGCGGCCCGGGTGGTCCGGGCCCGCGAGGAGCTCGGCCAGTTCCGGACGGTCGACGAGGTGGCGGTGTACGCCCAGCTCGCCGAGGGCGAGACCGCCCGGGTCAAGGAGTACGCGGTCTTCCTGCCGAAGTGACAGCGGCGGTGACGGCGACGGGCCGGGCGGGCGCGGGGATCAGGGCGTGAACCGCCCCCGCACCGCCCGCAGCAACAGCACGAGCGGCCGCCGCGCGGCGGTGCGCCGGTAGCCGTGCCGCGACCAGACGGCCGGCAGTACCACCCCGGCGAAAACCAGCAGGGCCAACAGGAAGAGCATCAACTCGACGGTCACGGACGTGACTCCCTCGCACTCGTAGTCGGACGGACTGCCGACGAGGAGCACCCTCCGCCCCCGCCGCCGACCGCGGGGCGGACCGGGAGGAACCGGGACGAGCACCCGAACTCCCCTGCGTCCGCCGTACGATGGGCCCGCCGACGCGGAACGTCCCGGAACGTTCCGGAACGGCGGGCGGCGACCGGGGCGGTACGGGGGCATGGTGGCGGAACAGGCACGGCAGCGGTACGTCGACGCGCTGAACGAGGTCCACCGCGCGGCCGACAGGCCGAGCTACGAGCAACTGGCCAGGGCGAGCGCCGGAGCCATCAGCAAGAGCACCGCGTACCGCCTGCTGAACGGCGACTTCCAGCGGACGCCGGACTGGAACGCCGTCCGGGCCCTGCTGAACGCCTGCCGCGACTGCGCCCCCGCCTCCCGCCCGGTGCCGCCCGCGCTGCTCGAACCGAAGCTGTGGAACCGCCGCCACATCGCACTGGAGACCGCGCTCGACGCGGCGCCGCAGCCCCTCCCGGTGCCGCAGTCCGTCCCGGCGCCGCAGCCCGTCCCGGCGCCGCAGGCAGCTGCCGCCCTCCAGGCGTACGCCCGCCGGGTGGTCGAGACGTACGGCCGCCTCGACCTGGAGATCCTCACCCCCGACCACGACCAGGGCGAGCAGCCCGTCGTCGAACTGCGCGAGGTCTTCGTCCCGCCCTCGGTCCGGGTCGACCCGCCGCAGGTGGAGCTGTCCCAGGAGCTGCGGCAGCGGCTGCTGGAGGGCGGCGAACTGTCGGCCGAGCAGTTGCCGCCCGGCATCGACCCGGACCGGCTGGCGGAGATCCGGGACGCCTACCGGCAGCGGCCCAGCGAACCCGTCCTGGCCGTCCTGGCGCGCGACGACGCCCGCCGGGCCGTCCTGCTCGGCGACCCGGGCGCCGGAAAGTCGACCCTCGCGCACTTCCTCGCCCTCGCCCTCACCGGCGCCGAACTCGACGGCGCGGAACCGCTCGCCCCGCTCGTCGGCCACGTTCCGCTGGTCGTCGAACTGCGGACGTACGCCCAGGAGGAGTGGCGCCAGTCGACCTTCGAGGATTTCCTCGCCCACCTGGCCCGCACCGAGGGCCTGGCCCCGCCCCCGGAGATCCTGCGGCCCCTGCTCGCCGACGGCCGCGCGCTGGTGGTCTTCGACGGCCTCGACGAGCTCTTCGACCCCGAGGTCCGGACCGCCACCGCCCGCCGGATCGCCGCCTTCGCCGCCCGCTACCCGCACTGCCGGATCCTGGTCACCTCCCGCACCGTCGGCTACCACCGCGCGGTGCTCGACGCCGCCGGGTTCACCCACCACATGCTCCAGGACCTCGACGACGGGCAGATCACCGCCTTCGCCCGCCGCTGGTACGCCACCTCCTGCCCCGGCCGCCCCGCCGACGCCGCCACCCTGGTCACCCGGCTCGGCGACGCCCTCACCCGGTCGCGCCCGGTCCGCGAACTCGCCGGCAACCCGCTGCTGCTCACCATCCTCGCCATCCTCGGCCGCCGCCAGACGCTCCCGCGCGACCGCCACGGCGTCTACCGGCACGCCGTCACCGTCCTCGTCGCCCGCTGGGACCGCGACGCCAAACACCTCACCGCCCACCTCCCGCCCGCCGTCGCCGAGACCCTCGAAGTCCTCGGCCAGGAAGAGCGCCTCGAACTGCTCCGCCTGCTCGCCCGCCACATGCAGGAGGGCCGCGACGGCATCTCCGGCAACCACGTCCACGAACGCGCCGTCGAGGAACTCTTCCGCGACTACCTCCAGTTGTGCGACGTCGCCCCCGACCGGGCCCGCCCCGCCGCCCGCGCCATGATCGGCCAGCTCCGCGAACGCAACTTCATCCTGGCCCGCTACGGCGGCGGCGTGTACGGCTTCGTGCACCGGACCTTCCTGGAGTACCTGGCCGCCGACGACCTCGTCCACCGCTACGAGCACGAACGCGAGTGGACCCCGGGGGAGTTGGTCGGCGAGGTGCTCATCCCGCGTGCCGGAGACCCGAGTTGGCACGAGGTCCTCCTGCTGGTCGCCGGCCAGCTCCGCGAACGCGACACCGGAGCACTGGTCGACGGCCTGCTCCGGTTGCACCGGGCCCGGCAGAAGCGGCGCGGGGCACGAGAGTTGGGGCTCGCGCTGCGCGTGCTCGCCGAGGTGAAGAAGATCGCCGTTCTGGCAGACCTGAGCAACCAGGCCATCGACACGGTCACCCAGTACCTCGATCAGGACGGTTGGAACTACGGAGTCTCGCCCGCTGCCCTCGCGGGATTCGGCCCGCAGTGGACCGGGCGGCGACGCTACCTCCGGTGGTACGCCCTCTGGGGGTACGAGAAGGGAGACGACAGCATCGGCGCCGTACTGGCGAGCGCGCTCCTGGACGATCCCGACGCCGTCCTCGGCCTGGCCGATACATCGTCGCCGATATGGTTCAGCGACGTGATGGCCAGGGTGTTGCGTCTGTGGAACGCCGCCCCCGGTGTCCTCGACGCGGTGGTCGATCAAGTGACGCACCACGCGCAACACTGGGCACGCTACATCCTGCTCGTGATGCTCGCCAGGACGGAACTCGACGACCGCGGTACGGCCACCGTGCAGGCGCTCCTCCGGAACCGGGCCGCCCACGATCCGGACTCGATTGTTCGTGAGGTGGCCGCCAAGTTGCTCAAGGAGGGCCGGGCGGTCGGCTCGCAGTCGCTGGCAGCCCGGGGCGTGACGGATCATCGGTCGGTGGATTCGGCACCGGGCGAGGCGGCGTTGGAGACGGCCGTCCGGGCCTGGCGAGATGGTGACCGGAAGCCGTTGTGCGACGGTATGGAACCGCTGCTCGACGACCCGATCATTGCTCGGATGCCGTCGTGGCGGCGGCACCATGTGCGTAACCGACTGGACCGGCACCCGGAGGACCGCGCCATGGTCGTGGACGCCTTCGGGTCGGCCGAGTCGGTCGAGGACCGGTCGTTGGCCTTCTCCCTCATCCGGGTCGGCACAGACCCGACCGATCCGGACCTCCTCGACCTCCTGCTCGACCGCGCCGCAGTGGAGCCCGACGACGAACTCCGCCATGAAGTGCTCGACGTCCTCGGTGACCGGCCCGGCGATGCCCGGGTGGCAGCCCTCATCCACGGGGCGCTCAGGTACGACCCGGCGCCCGCCAACCGGCGGACGGCCCTGGCCTGGTTCCTCCGGCGCCGGCCGGACGGGACCGACCTGCCCGAGCTGCTGCTGGAGCGGGCCGCCGACGACCCCGCGCCGGAGGTGCGGCGCTACGCGCGGCGGGCGCTCGGCCAGTGGTGGTTCGAGGACCCCCGCTGCGTGGCGCTGTTCCGCGCGCCCTGGGCCGTCGACGGCACCGTGGACGACACCCCGGACGACCGCTGGGTCCGCTTCCAGGGCCTCGCCGCCACCGGCGCGACGACCGAGGAGCTCGGCGACCTGCTGGCGGCGGAACCCGACGAGAGCGTGCGGTCCCGGATGCGGCGGACCCTCACCCTGCTGGGCCCGCCCCGCCCGGTGACCCGCCTCGCACTGCTGCGCCGCCTCGCCACCGGCATGACCCTTCTCTCCTCCCGGCGTTGACGCAAGCACCTCCCGTACGGTGAAACGTTCGCCGTACGAGGGGTCCGGAGGAGGCCGCCCGGAGTCGGGCGGCTCCGCCTCCTGCCCGGGGCCGGCCCGGCCGCTCGCGGAGCGGGACCGCCGAAGGGTGCCGGAGTGCCGGGTCACCCGCGACGAGCCTGAACTGCTGGAACTGATCGCCGGTGTCCTCGCCTCCGCCGGCGGCGGTCCGGCGCCGTGGGCGAGCGGCACGACCGGTGCCGTCCCCGCGCCCCGCCGACGGGCCGATGTCCTGCGGGCGGCGCGCAGCCGCGCCGGGTCCGCCCGTGCCGGACGTCAGTGGTGGACCTGGTCGTCGTCATCGTCGACCAGGCCGAGGTCGAGCGGGGCCGGGCCGGGGCCGTCGCGGAGCAGGCCGGGCAGCAGGACGGCCAGGTCGCGGGGGCGGACGGTCTGGTCGGTGCCAGCCAACTCCTCGACGCTCCACCAGTGGTGGCCGAACCTGGCCTCGTCCGGGTCGACCCGGACGGCGGCGGCCTCGGCGGCGGTCAGGCGCAGCAGGCGGTACTCCTCCCACTGCCGGAAGGGGCGGCCGTCGAAGGTGAAGTCGGCGGTGCGGGTCCACACCGGCGGCCCGAGGCGCTCGCCGGGCAGTTCGAGCCCGGTCTCCTCGCGCAACTCCCGGACGGCGGCAGCCAATTGGTCCTCACCCTCCTCGGTGCCCCCGCCGACGGTGAACCACCAGCGGCCGCCGGCCGGCCTCGGATCACGGGAGCAGAGCAGCAGCAGCCGGTCCCGGTGGTCGAGCAGCAGGACGCGCGAGGTGCTGCGCAGGATGCGTGAAGTGCCGTGCGGGTGAGGGGTCATGGCTCCGACCATAGCCCTCCGTCCGGCGAACTCCCTTTCATGCCAGGGTGGTTGGCGGGAACGGGCCGACCGGCGGCCCATTCCCGCCAACCGGGCGGGTCACTCGGTGGGCTCCCAGGCCCCGACGGCCCCGCGCCGCCCCTGCTCGGCGCCCGGCCCGCAGTGCGGTGTCCGACGCGCGGCCGTCGCCGCACGGATCCTGCAAAAAACTTGACGGACCGTCAGGAAGCCTTCCCGGGGCCGGAAGGGGACTTCTCCTCGTCCAGGGAGAGCCGGTAGGACGCGAACAGCAGCACCGCGACGGCCGGGTCGATCAGCAGGGACAGCATCGAGTTCGGCAGTACCACGGACAGCACCGCCTGGCCCAGGATCACCAGCACGATCCGCAGCGCGGAGCGCCGGTCGTCGCGCAGCAGGTGCCAGGCGCGGCCGAAGCCGCGGCCCTCCAGCAGGACGGCCATCGGCAGCAGCGCGAACGCCGCGGCCAGGAACAGGCTGACCGGGAACAGCGGCAGGCTCAGCGAGCGCACCAGCGAGTCGTCGCCCCAGAACAGCGTCGACGCCACCCAGGTCAGCCCGTACAGGTTCACCGCGGAGCTGAGCAGGGCCAGCCGCAGCACGGGGGAGCCCGCCGTCCGCAGCGCCCGCACCAGGTCGCCCTCGCCGTTCAGCAGCCGCAGCCGGGCCGACCAGCGCCAGGCCCCGAGCACCGCGCCGATCACGAACATCAGCACCGTCTCGGCCGACTCGGCCGCCCCGGCCCCGGCCACGATGCTGCTCAGCACGGACAGCGCGACCAGGTGCAGCAGTTCCACCACGAGTAGCTGCCACCAGCAGGCGACCACCCGCTCCTTGGCGACCGTCCACCACACCGAACCTCGACCCGCCATGTCCTCGATCACGCCCCGACCGTACCGGACGGCCTTCCGCGCTCGAACGCCGCGTCCACCAGCGGGTACGCCGCAGCCGGCGGGAGGGCGGGCCCGCGGTCGGGGCGCCCACCGGGAAAACCGGCGGCGCGCCGCCACGGCCGACTGCTTGGATGGCGCGACGCGGACGGCACGGGGAGAGGCGGACGGCGTGCGGCAGCCGAAGGACGACGGCGACCTGTTGATGATCAACCGGCTCGCGCAGGGTGCGCGCACCCCGGAGCAGGGCCTGGAGTGGTTCGCCGGCCTGGACAGGGAACGGCGCCAAGTGGTGCTGTACGCCCTGTGGTTCTGCTCCGACCAGGCCCGGGCCGAGGACGCCGACGTGCCCGGGGCGATCCGCCGCGCGGGCATCCGGCCGACCCGCACCCCGGCCGTCATGCTGGCCCGGGGCGTCCGGAACGCGGGGCGGATCGCCTTCCTGCCCGCCGACGAGCAGATCACGTCCTTCCGCCTGCTGAGCGCGCTCTTCGCGATCGCCGACGAACGCCGCCGGGCCGGCCACTGCGCCGACGGCTGCTCGCACCACTGGCACAACCTGACTGCAGAGAAAGAAGACTGACGAACCGTCAGAAACATTCCGGCGTCCGCCCGGCGGGGTGCGGGACGGCCATGGGCCCGATGCTGCCACGGCGCCCCGCGCGGCCGGGGCGCGGGGTCAGGACGGGAGCCGGGCGGCGAGCGCGTCCAGCAGCAGGTCGAGGGCCAGCGGGTAGGCGCTGCGCCGCATGTCGGCGGCGAGCAGGTCGGCGGTGGCGGTGATGTGCGGGTGGGTGTCGGGGGAGAGGTCGCGGTAGGCGGTGTCCCAGACGCCGCTGTCGGCGTGCTGGGCGGTGGCGGGCAGGGCGATCGCGGCGGAGTCGAGGACGGCGAAGCCGAGCGCCTGGTCGATGAAGGCGTGGTAGAGGCTGACCGCGTCCGGGTCGGGGAACCCGGCCCCGCGCAGTATCCCGAGCATGGTCTCGATGGCCCTGATCTCGTTGGCCCGGCCGGTGGTGCGGTACGCGGCGAGCACGGCGGCCTGCGGGTGGGCCAGCGAGTGGGCGTGGATGCGCAGCCCGACCTCGCGCAGGTCGGCGCGCCAGTCGCCGGTGGGCCGCCAGCCGTTCAGGCCGAGGCCGATCAGTTCGTCGGCGACCGCCAGTAGCAGGTCGTCGGCGCTGTGGAAGTAGCGGTAGATCGCGCTGGGGTCGGCGCCGAGCGCGAGGCCCAGGCGGCGGACGGTGAACGCCTGGGCGCCGTGCTGGCCGACCAGGCGCAGCGCGGTGTCGACGATGACCTGTTCGGAGAGGACGGTGCCCTGCTTGGTGGGACGCCGCCGGCGGCGCTCGGTCTCGGGGACGACCCGGTCGGCGCGGTCGGCGTGTTCGGTGCGGTCGATGCCGTCGGGGCGGTCGACGCCGTCGGGGCGTCCGGGTCGTCCGGGGCGTCCAGCGCGGTCGGTGCGGTCGGTCATGGCCGGTGAGCCTAGGGCACCCGCCCTTACGACAACAGCATTGACGTTCGACGGGGGCAGGGGTTTCATGGCGTTCCCGCCGGGGCTTCCCCGCAGGCGGTCCCCCACGACTCCCCACGACACCCATTCGGCGGTGATCCTTTGGCAACGACGGTCAAGGACCGGGGCCCCGTCCCCGACGGCGGCGGCCCCTCCGCGGGCCCGGACGCGATGCGCAAGTCGGTCGGGGTCGGCGCGGTGGTGGTGATCGCCGCGTCCAGCACGGCGGCCACCACCTCGATCGGCATCGGCCTGGGCCTGATGGCGGGCGTGGTCGGCCTGCACCTGCCGGCCATCATGCTGCTGGCCTTCCTGCCGGTGCTTGGCATCGCCAGCGGCTACGGGCGGCTCAACCGGGTCGAACCGGACGCGGGCAGCTCCTACCGCTGGGTCGGCAAGACGCTCAACCCGTGGCTGGGCTTCCTCACCGGCTGGGTGAACATCGTCACCACCGTGGTATTCATGGCGTACACCACCACCGTCACCGGCTCGGCGATCATCCAACTGGTCGGCAAGGCGGGCCTGCACGCGCTGCCCGGCGTGGCGCTGGACCCCGACTCCAGCCTCCAGTGCACGCTGATCGGCATGCTGGTGCTGCTCACCGCGACGGTGGTCGCCGTCCGCGGCCTCGACCTGGCCGCCAAGCTGCAGAGGTACCTGCTGGTCTTCGAGTACGCGGTGCTGATCGCGTTCTGCGGCTACGGCCTGTTCGCGGGCGACCAGCCGTTCAGCCTGTCCTGGTACGACCCGTTCGAGATCCCGTCGACGGCGGCGCTCGCCCAGGGCATGGTGCTCGCGGTGTTCTGCTACTGGGGGTTCGAGTCGGTGTTCAGCGTCGGCGAGGAGGTGCACGACCCGAAGGACGCCACCCGCGGCGGCTTCCTGTCGCTGCTGCTGATGCTCGGGCTGTTCCTGTTCGCCGGCACCGCCTTCCAACGGGTGCTGCCGATCGGCGAGTTGGCCGACAACGGCGCCACCGGCCTGGCGTACTTCGCCGAGAAGCTCGCCGACCAGCCGCTGGCCGCGCTGCCCCTGGTGGCCCTCACCTTCTCCGCCGCCGCCTCGCTGCAGGCCGCGGTCATCCCCACCGCCCGCGGCGCCTACGCGATGGGCCGGGACGGCACCCTCGGCAGGGTCTGGACGCGGCTGCACCCGCGCCACCGCACCCCCGCCGCCGGCACCTGGCTGATCACCGGCATCTCGCTGGCGCTGGCCGGACTGTCGCTGGCCATCCCGACCGTCACCGAACTGATCACCGCCACCGTCAACGCCATCGGCATCGTCGTCGCCCTCTACTACGCGCTGGTCGCCATCGCCTCCGCGGTGCGCTTCCGGCACCTGCTGCGCGAGGACCTCGCCGAGGGCCTCAAGGCGGTGGTCGCCCCGCTGTTCGGCGCGGTCGTGCTGCTGCTGGTCGGCGGTTACCTCGCCTGGACCTTCTACGACTCCGCCGACCACTTCGAACTCGCCGCCCACAACGGTTGGTTCGAGCTGACCGTGCCGGTCCTGATGATCGCCTCCGGCCTGGTCGCCGCCGCCTGGTCGCGCTGGGTCCGCCGCTCGGCGTACTTCGCCGGCGCCACCGACCGGGCCGCCGCCGGCCCCGCCGGCCCCGCCGGCCCCGCCGACCCCGCCGGCCCCGCC
>NZ_JBSGET010000041.1:0-2523 GCF_053603035.1 Kitasatospora sp. NPDC004272
GGCGGGGGCGGCCGGAGCCGGGGCGGCGGCGACCGCGCCCGCGGCGCCGATCAGCGCGAGCTGGGCGCCGACCTCGGCGGTCTCGTCCTCGCCGACCAGGATCTTCACCAGGGTGCCCGCCACGGGGGAGGGGATCTCGGTGTCGACCTTGTCGGTGGAGACCTCCAGCAGCGGCTCGTCGACCTCGACGGTGTCGCCCTCGGCCTTCAGCCAGCGGGTGACGGTGCCCTCGGTGACCGACTCGCCCAGCGCGGGCAGCAGCACCGGGGTGGCGTCGCCGGCCGGAGCGGCGGCGGGGGCGGCCGGGGCCTCGGCGGCCGGAGCGGGGGCCGCGGGGGCCTCCTCGGCGGCCGGAGCGGCCGGCGCGGCGGCCGGAGCAGCCTCGGCGGCGGGGGCCTGGGCGGCGGCGGGGGCGCCGGAGCCGTCGTCGATGATCGCCAGCTCGGCGCCCACCTCGACGGTCTCGTCCTCGCCGACCTTGATCGAGGCCAGGATGCCGGAGGCCGGCGCCGGGATCTCGGTGTCGACCTTGTCGGTGGAGACTTCGAGCAGCGGCTCGTCGATCTCCACGCGCTCACCCTCGGCCTTCAGCCAACGGGTGACGGTGCCTTCGGTCACGCTCTCGCCCAGCGCGGGCAGTGTTACTGAGACCGCCATGGTTCCAGCGACTCCTATCAAGTCTTGCGTACAGGAATGAACGGGGACGGGGGCGCGATCAGTCGTGCGCGTGCAGCGGCTTGCCGGCCAGCGCGAGGTGGGCCTCGCCGAGGGCCTCGGACTGGCTCGGGTGCGCGTGGATGAGCTGCGCGACCTCGGCGGGCAGGGCCTCCCAGTTGTAGATCAGCTGGGCCTCGCCGACCTGCTCGCCCATGCGGGCGCCGACCATGTGGACACCCACGACGGCGCCGTCCTTGACCTGGACCAGCTTGATCTCGCCGGCGGTCTTGAGGATCTTGCTCTTGCCGTTGCCGGCCAGGTTGTACTTGAGGGTGACGACCTTCTCCTTGCCGTACTGCTCGACGGCCTTGGCCTCGGTCAGGCCGACGGAGGCGACCTCCGGGTTGGAGTAGGTCACCCGCGGGATGCCGTCGTAGTCGATCGGGACGACCTTGAGGCCGGCGATCCGCTCGGCGACGAGGATGCCCTCGGCGAAGCCGACGTGGGCCAGCTGCAGGGTCGGGACCAGGTCGCCGACGGCGGAGATGGACGGCACGTTGGTGCGCAGGTACTCGTCGACCAGGACGTAGCCGCGGTCCATCGCGACGCCCTGCTCCTCGTAGCCCAGGCCGGCCGAGACCGGGCCGCGGCCGATCGCGACCAGCAGCACGTCGGCCTCGATGGACTTGCCGTTCTCGGTGGAGACCCGGACGCCGTTCTCGGTGTACTCCACGCCGGAGAAGCGGGACTTCAGCTCGAACTTGATGCCGCGCTTGCGGAAGGCGCGCTCCAGCAGCTTGGAGGAGTTCTCGTCCTCCAGCGGCACCAGGTGGGGGAGGCCCTCGACGATGGTGACGTCGACGCCGAAGGACTTCCAGACCGAGGCGAACTCGCAGCCGATGACGCCGCCGCCGAGGATGATCGCCGACTTCGGGATGTAGTCGAGCTTCAGCGCGTGGTCGGAGGAGATGATCCGGTTGCCGTCGATGTCCAGGCCCGGGATCGAGCGCGGCACGGAGCCGGTGGCCAGGACGATGTGGCGGCCTTCGATGCGCTGGCCGTTGACGTCCACCGAGGTCTGCGAGGAGAGCTTGCCCTCGCCCTGGATGAAGGTGACCTTGCGCGAGGCGACCAGGCCCTGCAGGCCCTTGTACAGGCCGGCGACGACGTCGTCCTTGTACTTGTGGACGCCGTTGATGTCGATGCCCTGGAAGGTGGCGAGGACGCCGAACTCGGCGGCTTCCTTGGTCTCGTCGGCGACCTCGGCGGCGTGCAGCAGCGCCTTGGTCGGGATGCAGCCGCGGTGGAGGCAGGTGCCGCCCAGCTCGCCCTTCTCGATCAGCGCGACGCTCAGGCCGAGCTGGGCGCCACGGAGCGCCGCGGCGTAACCGCCGCTTCCGCCTCCGAGAATGACTACGTCGAAAACGGTGCTGGCGTCGTTCGCCACGTCACGTCCTCCATGCAAAAGGTGCGGATCGCCGGGCCGGTCGCGGTCCGGTGGGTGAGTGCCCTCGTAAGGCGCCCAGTCGTGCCGGAAATACATCTTTGCACTTGTTGGCAGCAGGTGGCGTCGGCGGGTGCCCCGAGGCGCACCCGGTGCGGCCCGCGCGGCGGCGGTATGACCCGTTCTCGGAGGTATCGTCGCAGCTCACGGCCGGGAAATCGGCAACCGGAGGTACTCCGTCCGGGGGTCTTCACCGGCCCTGTTCCGCCCTGCGGAATCAATTTTCGCCGGAGGCGAACACACCCTCGAATTGGCGTCGACCGCTACCCGCTGGTAGTGCGCGAGGGGTGGGGGGCGCGGGGGGGGCGGCGCCGCCTTTTCAAATAAATACAAATTAAAAAAATATCATAAGGTGCAACTTG
>NZ_JBSGET010000041.1:2533-54639 GCF_053603035.1 Kitasatospora sp. NPDC004272
TCGGCGGGGTCGACGGCCAGCCGCAGCGGCAGGATGTTGACGGCCATGCCGACCATCCCCTCGCTCAGGGTCACGGGCCCGGGCTCGCGGGCCCGGGGTCACTTGCCCGCGGCGGTGTCCTCCGCGAAGCGGACCAGGGTGCGCACCGCGCTGGCGGTGCCGCCCTTGGGGGTGTAGCCGTGCGGGCCGCCCTCGTTGAACGCCGGACCGGCGATGTCCAGGTGCGCCCAGGAGAGGCCCTCGGCGACGAACTCCTGCAGGAACAGGCCGGCCACCAGACCGCCGCCCATCCGCTCGCCCATGTTCGCCAGGTCCGCGACGGTCGACTCGACCATGCCCTTGCGCAGGTCGGCCGGCAGCGGCATCGGCCAGGACGCCTCGCCCACCGCGCCCGCGGTCTCGTGCAGGCGGGTGCGCAGCGCCTCGTCGTTGGCCATCACGCCGAAGGTGCGGGTGCCCAGCGCCAGCACCATCGCGCCGGTCAGGGTCGCCACGTCGACGATCACGTCCGGCTGCTCCTCGCCGGCCCGGACGATCGCGTCGGCCAGCACCAGCCGGCCCTCGGCGTCGGTGTTCAGCACCTCGACGGTCTTGCCGCCGTACATCCGCAGCACGTCGCCCGGACGGGTCGCCGAGCCGGACGGCATGTTCTCCGCCAGCGCCAGCCACGCCGTCACGTTGACCTGCAGGCCGAGCCGCTTGGCGGCGACCACGGCGGCGAACACCGCGGCGGCGCCCGACATGTCGCACTTCATGGTCTCGTTGTGGCCGGCCGGCTTCAGCGAGATGCCGCCCGAGTCGTAGGTGATGCCCTTGCCGACGAAGGCCAGCGAGGCCTTCGCCTTCGGGTGGGTGTACGCCACCTTCACCAGCCGGGGCGGGTTCGCCGAGCCGACGCCCACGCCCAGGATGCCGCCGAAGCCGCCCTTGGCCAGCGCCTTCTCGTCCAGCACCTCGACCTTCAGGCCGTGCTCCTTGCCCGCCGCCTGCGCGATCGCGGCGAAGGACTTCGGGTTCAGGTCGTTCGGGGCGGTGTTGATCAGGTCGCGGGCCCGGTTCATCTCCTCGCCGATCGCCGCGGCGCGCTCCACGGCGGTCTTGGCGTCCTTCGAGCCCTTGCGCTCCACCAGCACGACCAGCTCGCCGACCGGGGCCTTGGCCACCTCGCCCTTGTAGCTGCCGAAGGAGTACGCGCCGAGCAGGCCGCCCAGCGCGACCGCCTCGACCTCGTCGGCCGCGGCCGCGGGCAGGGCCAGCGCGACCTTCTTCGTCCCGGCCAGCGTGCGGGCGGCGACACCGGCCGCCCGGCGCAGCTCCTCGGCGCCGAACGCGCCCTCGGGGGCCGCGCCCAGGCCGACGGCCAGCACCAGCGGCGCCTTGGCCCCGGCCGGAGCGGGGAGCTTGACCGCCTCACCCTCGGCGCCGGTGGCACCCAGGGTGGTGAGGACCTCGGCCAGCTTGCCCTCGAACGCCTCGACGACCGCCTCGGCGCCCGGGGCGACGACCAGGCCCTTGGGGCCCTTCGCCACACCGACCACCACGGCGTCGGCCCGCAGGCTCACGGCGGAAGAGGTGCTCACAGACAGTGCAGTCACGACAAATGCGTCCTGTTCTTTCGCGGTCCACAGCCGGTGACGGCTCCGTTGCCGACCGGCAAAACACCAGGCAGACTCCGCGGCGAAACGGGGCACAGGGCCAGGGTGCTCACCGCATGGTAGTCCGCATGCTGGGATCGCGCCGCCCCGCCTGCCCCGTGCACGAACCGCCGCCGCCCGTGACGGTGCGTGAGTTCGTGCACGTGACGGAAGTTGACGCGCCCTCACACCAGGGCGGTCGCCACCAGCGCCGCCGTCGCCGCCGTCTCCACCAGCGCGCCCAGCACGTCCCCGGTCACTCCGCCGAACCGGCGCACGCACCGTCGCAGCAGCACGCCCGCAGCCAGCACCCCGCACAGCACCGCGACCCCCGCCTGCCAGCGCACCGCCGCCGCCGCGCCGGCCACCAGCAGCGTCACCGCCACCGCCGCCGCCGGACGCACGGTGGCCGCCACCACCGCCCCCAGTCCGCCCGGCCGGGCCGCCGGCACCGACCGCAGGCACCCCCAGGCCAGCGCCGCCCGCCCCGCGGTCGCGGCCACCGCCGCCGCCAGCGCCCCGCGGACCGGCGACACCGCGAACTGCCCGGCCAGCGCCGCGATCTGAGCCAGCACCAGCAGCACCAGCGTCAGCACGCCGAACGGGCCGATATCCGACTGCTTCATGATCCGCAACGCGTCCCCGGCCGGCTTCCCGCTGCCCAGCCCGTCCGCGACGTCCGCCACCCCGTCCAGGTGCAGCCCCCGGGTCAGCAGCGCCCCCGCCGCCACCGCGGCCACCCCGCCCAGCAACCCCCCGCCGCGCCACGCCACCAGCGCGCCCGCCGCCCCGGCGAGCACGCCCACCACCAGCCCCACCAGCGGGGCCAGCACCATCGCCGCCCCGCCCGCGGCCCGGTCCCACCGGTGCACCCGCACCCGCAGCACCGTCAACGTCCCGAACCCGAACCGCAACCCGGCCCCCACCAGCGCGAGGCCGCCGCCCTCCCCGGCGACCCGCGCGGAGCCGGGAGCCGCCGACCCGGAGCCCCCTCCCGAGAGCCCCTCCGCCTCCGCGGCCCCCTGCCGTGCGTGCTGCTCGTCCACCGGGGTCAGTAGCGGTCGAGCAGGTCCGCCGCCGTCGGCAGCTTGGCCGGCGCCCGCGGCGGGAGCGGCTTGGCGCTCGGCACGGCGGCCGGTTCGGCGAGGGTGTCGCCGGCGGCCTGCAGCAGCGGGAGGGCCAGCACCGCGCCGACGCCCTCGCCCATGGTGACGCCCGCGTCCTGCAGCGGGGTCAGGGTCAGCCGGTCGTACGCCTTGGCCTGGGCGGGCTCGCCGGTGAGCGCGGCCGCCCGCCACCACTCGGGGGCGCGGAAGGCGATCCGCTGGGCGACCAGCGCGCAGGCGGCCGAGACCACCCCGTCCAGGACGACCGGGAGCTTGCGGACGGCGGCCTGCAGCAGGAAGCCGGTGATCGCGGCGAAGTCGGCGCCGCCGGAGGTGGCGAGCAGCGCGAGCTGGTCGCCCAGCACCGGACGGGCCCGGCGCAGCGCGTCCCGGACGGTGGCGCACTTGACCATCCAGGTGCGGTCGTCGACGCCCGAGCCGCGGCCGGTGACGGCGGCGGCGTCGGTGCCGCACAGCGCGCCGATCAGCACGGCGGCCACCGTGGTGGAGCCGACCCCGAGGTCGCCGAGCAGCACCAGGTCGGTGCCGGCGTCGGCCTCCTCGTCGGCCACCGCCATGCCGGCCCGGAACGCCCGGGCGGCGTCCTCGGCGCTCAGCGCGTCCTCGACGTCGATCCGCCCGGAGCCGCGGCGCACCCGGTGGCGG
The DNA here is from genome assembly GCF_053603035.1 of Kitasatospora sp. NPDC004272. NCBI lineage: Bacteria > Bacillati > Actinomycetota > Actinomycetes > Kitasatosporales > Streptomycetaceae > Kitasatospora > Kitasatospora sp. NPDC004272. The sequence continues at coordinate 5,940 of NZ_JBSGET010000041.1, forward strand.
ACGACCTCCTCGGGGAACTCGTTCGGGTCGGCGTCCACGGCGACGTCGACCACCCGGACGTCCGCGCCGTAGCGGCGGGCCAGCACCGCGACCGGCGCGGTGCCGTCCAGCACGGCCCGGACCCGGTCGGCGGTCCCGCCGCGCGGCTCCAGGGTGGAGACGCCGAGCGAGGCGACGCCGTGGTCGGCGGCGAACAGCAGCACCCGGGCACCGGTCAGCGGGCGGGCCGGCGCCTCGCCCCGGGCGGACGCCAGCCAGGAACCCAGCTCCTGGAGCCGGCCCAGGCCGCCGCGCGGCACGGCGAGTTGCTGCCAGCGCTCCTCGGCGCCGCGCCGCGCACCCTCGTCGGGCCGTTCGACGAGCGAGGAGAAAGTGTCGAGATCCACGGTGGTGTCCATCGCTCGGCAATCTACACGGACACCCCTTTGACGGTCAGCACCTGTCCGGCGACCACCAGGAGCACCTGCTCGGAGGCGTCGGCCACCGCCATGTTGAGCCGCCCGAGGGCGTCCCGGAAGCGCCGCCCGGCCGCGGTGGCGGGCACCACGCCCATGCCGACCTCGTTGGAGACCGCGACCGCCTCCCGCGCGGTGCCCGCCCAGGCCGCGGCCAGCGCCGCGCAGCGCGCCTCCACCGCCTCCTGCCCGCCGTCCAGCCACACCGCGTCGTCCCAGGCCCCGCACTCGTCCATGACGGCGGTCAGCCACAGCGCCAGGCAGTCGATCAGCACCGGCGCCGGGTCGGAGCGGTCGGCCAGCACCTCCTCCAGCGCGCAGGTCTCCGCGGTCCGCCAGGACGCGGGCCGCCGGGCCCGGTGCAGGTCGACCCGGCGGGCCCAGTCGGCGTCGTCGTCCCGGGTGCCGGAGGTGGCCACGTAGAGCACGTCGGGGCGGTCGGCGAGCAGCAGTTCGGCCCGGGTGGACTTGCCGGAGCGGGCGCCGCCGAGGAGCAGGGTGCGGGGGAGTGCCATGCGATCATCCTGCCGGACGGAGCTTCGCCCCCGGACGGGGTGGGCACGCTACCGTCACAACCCCAGTGGCACGACTCGCGGAGGAGCCCGGCATGGTGTGGACCTGGCGGTACGAGAAGAACGACGGCACGGTGGTGGAGCCGGCGAACGGCGCCGAGGAGTTCTCCAGCCAGGGCGACGCGGAGTCCTGGATCGGCGAGGAGTGGAAGGCGCTGCTGGAGGACGGGACGGACCGGGTGGTCCTGGTCGAGGACGGCCGGGACGTCTACCCGATGAGCCTGCACGAGGCGTAGCGCGCCCCGCCCCCGGTCCCCCGGGAGGCCCGGCCGGCGGCCGGGCTCACTTCTCGGCGACGACGTGCAGCAGCGCGGCGACGTGCCGGTAGGGGTCCTGCTTGCCGGCCCGCTCCTCGGAGTCCAGCAGCTGGGCGAGCTGCCGGCCGTCGACCGGGGCGGCCTCGTCCGGCATGGCGTCGGTGAAGACCCGCACCCCGTACCAGTGGCGGACCGGGACGGCGAAGCCGGCCAGCGTGCCGGAGAGCTCGGCGAGGCGGTCGGCGCGGGCGGGCAGGCCCAGCCGGTTGGTGTAGCGGGTGGAGTCGAAGGACTCCTGGCAGGCCCGCCAGTCGCCCATCAGCCCGGCCCGCATGGCCAGCGCGTCGCCGTTGCGGACCAGCAGCGAGAGCAGCCCGCCCGGGGCCAGGATGCGCGCCACCGAGGCGAGCATCGGCTCCGGGTCCGGCAGGTACATCAGGGCGCCGTGGCAGAGCACCAGGTCGAAGCTGCGCGGCCCGAACCAGCGGCCCACCTGGTGGCCGTCCCCGGTGAGCAGCTGGACGCGCTCGCGGACCTCCGGCGGTTCGGCCGCCAGCGCCTGGTGCGCGATGCCCAGGGTGACCGGGTCGGGGTCGATCCCGGTGACGAAGTGCCCGGCCCGGGCCAGCCGCAGCGCCTGGACGCCCTCGGCGCAGCCGACGTCCAGCACCCGCAGCGCGACGCCGCGGGTGAGCTGCTCGGCCAGCTGCCGGGTGACCAGCTCCTGGCGGACCAGGTTGTGCAGCCCGCCGTGCCGCTCCAGCCACTCGCCGGCCCCGCTGTGGTACGGCCCGCCGCGGGCCGGCAGCCGCCCGTGCCGGCCCCGCGGCTGGTAGCCGTACCCGTGCTGCGGCGGGACGCCCGGGGCGCCGAAGGCCCCGACCGGCTGCTGCGCGGGCGGGGCCCAGTAGGGCGGAACGGCTTCCGCGGTCAGGGCCGCTCGCCCCGCTTGACCAGCGGCTTCGGCAGCCGCAGCCGGCGCATCTGCAGGGTGCGCATCAGGCCGTACATCACCGCGCCGCGGGTGTCCTCGTTCGGGAAGCGCTGGGCCAGGCCCTTGCGCAGCTGGAAGCCGATCCGGACGAAGTCCAGGATGACCACCACGAAGAAGACCATGAACAGCAGCGTGGAGAGCAGCTGCAGGTAGTTCACCTTGGTGATGCTGAGCACCAGCACCACGACCGCGTACGGCAGGAAGAACTCGGCGGCGGCCCACCGGGAGTCGATGAAGTCGCGGACGTAGCGCCGCACCGGCCCCTTGTCGCGCGGCGGCAGGGCGCGCTCGTCGCCCGACAGCAGCGCCGTGCGCTGCTTCTCGCGCTCCACCCGGATCCGCTGCCGGGCCTGCTTGGCGGCCTCCTTGCGGTCCTTGGGGACGGTGACCCGGGTCTTCCGGTGGGCCTCGGCCTCACTGCGCTTGGGCGTGGGCCGGCCCTTGGGGGCCTGCGGGTCGCGGGACGGCCTCTCGTCCTCCTTCGTCAAGGTGACGGTGGAGGAGGGGGCGGCGGATTCATCAGAGCGGCGTCGAAACACACTCCCAGCGTACGGGTTGACCGGGGGCTTTCCGGCGCGACCCCGGACGCGAACCGATATCGATCGTGAGGACGATGCCGAACGCCCGCCCGCTGTAGCAGCATTGTTGCAGGCTGGTGCACTGCGCCGGTGGCCTCACCGCGCATACACTCGACCTGTCACGAGACGCAAACCCAGGCCCGAAGAAGGGGGCTATCGAGGCCCATGAGCGACGGAATCATGAAGCGTATGGGGCTGATCTTCCGCTCCAAGGCGAACAAGGCCTTGGACCGGGCGGAGGACCCGCGCGAAACGCTCGACTACTCCTACCAGAAGCAGCTGGAACTGCTGCAGAAGGTGCGCAGGGGCGTCGCCGACGTGGCCACCTCCCGCAAGCGCCTGGAACTCCAGCTGACCCAGCTCCAGCAGCAGTCCGCGAAGTACGAGGACCAGGGCCGCAAGGCGCTCTCCCTCGGCCGCGAGGACCTGGCCCGCGAGGCGCTCAGCCGCAAGGCCAACCTGCAGACCCAGATCACCGACCTGGAGACGCAGTACCAGGCCCTGCAGGGCGAGGAGGAGAAGCTCACGCTCGCCTCCCAGCGCCTCCAGGCCAAGGTGGACGCCTTCCGCACCAAGAAGGAGACCATCAAGGCCACCTACACCGCGGCCCAGGCGCAGACCCGGATCGCCGAGTCCTTCTCCGGCATCTCCGAGGAGATGGGCGACGTCGGCCTGGCGATCCAGCGCGCGGAGGACAAGACCGCGCAGATGCAGGCCCGCGCGGGCGCGATCGACGAGCTGCTGGCCTCCGGCGCGCTCGACGACGCCAGCGGCCTCGGCCGCAAGGACGACATCGAGGCCGAGCTGGAGCGGGTGGCCGGCGGCAGCGACGTCGAACTGGAGCTGGCCCGGATGAAGGCCGAGCTGACCGGCGGCAGCCCCGCCTCCCAGCCGCAGGCGATCGAGCAGGGGAAGAACGACACCCCGCCGCCCACCATCAACTACCAGAAGTAAGCGCCGGGAAGCAGGGGAGACGCACCAGCATGATCATGCGGGTCTTGGGTGAGGGGCAGTTCGAGGTCGCCGAAGGCGACCTGAGCTGGCTGAACCAGCTGGACGACGATCTGCTCCAGGCCGTCGAGGCGGGCGACGAGGCGGCCTTCCGGGCCGCGCTCGGCAGCCTGCTCGCGGCCGTTCGTGAGGTCGGCACGCCGCTCCCGCCGGAGTCGCTGGAGCCGTCGGACCTGATCCTGCCGGACGCCGAGGCGTCCCTGGAGCAGGTCCGCGAGCTGCTGCGGGACGAGGGCGACGGTCTGATCCCCGGCCTCCCGGAGTAGTTCGGGCGCCACACGTGACGAGAGGGCGGGCACCCCGGTGGGGTGCCCGCCCTCTCGTCCGCCCCCGGCCTCCCGGGGGCGGAGAACCGTTACGGCAGGGCCAGCATCCGGTCCAGCGCGGCCTTGGCGTACTTCTCGGTCTCGGCGTCCACCGTGATCACGTTCGGCACCCGGCCCTCGACCAGCGACTCCAGCGTCCACACCAGGTGCGGCAGGTCGATCCGGTTCATGGTCGAGCAGAAGCACACGGTGCGGTCGAGGAAGACGACCTCCTTGTCCGGGTGCGCCTTGGCCAGCCGGCGGACCAGGTTCAGTTCGGTGCCGATCGCCCACTTCGAGCCGGGCTCGGCGGCGTCCAGCGCCTTGATGATGTACTCGGTCGAGCCCACCATGTCGGCGGCGGTGACCACCTCGTGCTTGCACTCCGGGTGCACCAGCACGGTCACGCCCGGGATCCGCTCGCGGACCTCGTTCACCGACTCCACGCTGAAGCGGCCGTGCACCGAGCAGTGCCCGCGCCACAGGATCATCTTGGCGTTCCGCAGTTGCTCGGCGGTCAGGCCGCCGTTCGGCTTGTGCGGGTTGTAGAGCACGCACTCGTCCAGCGAGACGCCCATCTCCAGCACCGCGGTGTTGCGGCCCAGGTGCTGGTCCGGCAGGAACAGCACCTTCTCCCCCTGCTCGAAGGCCCACTCCAGGGCCCGCTTGGCGTTGGAGGAGGTGCAGATGGTGCCGCCGTGCCGGCCGGTGAACGCCTTGATGTCGGCCGAGGAGTTCATGTACGACACCGGCACGGTGGCGTCCGCCACGCCCGCCTCGGTCAGCACGTCCCAGCACTCGGCGACCTGCTCGGCGGTGGCCATGTCGGCCATCGAGCAGCCGGCCGCCAGGTCCGGCAGAACGACCCGCTGGCGCTCGGAGGTGAGGATGTCCGCGGACTCGGCCATGAAGTGCACGCCGCAGAACACGATGTACTCGGCCTCCGGGCGGGCCGCCGCGTCCCGGGCCAGCTTGAAGGAGTCGCCGGTGACGTCGGCGAACTCGATGACCTCGTCGCGCTGGTAGTGGTGGCCGAGGACGAAGACCCGGTCGCCGAGCTTCTCCTTCGCGGCGCGGGCGCGCGCCACCAGGTCGGGGTCGGAGGCGGCGGGCAGGTCGCCGGGGCACTCCACGCCGCGCTCGCTGTTCGGGTCGGCCTCCCGGCCGAGCAGCAGCAGGGCGAGCGGCGAGGGCGCGGGGTCGGTGCCGTAGGTCTCGGTGGTGGTGGTCACGGGCGGCTGCCCTCCTGGTGCGGCCGGATCAACACCAGCCTTCTCGTCTATCTGACGCTATCTATGATAACCGGTTGTCGTCAGCCTGACGATGGCCACCGCGTCGATGTGACGAGAACCGCTCACCGGTATGGAGGCTTCCGACGCGAGGACCCGCCGCACCGTCCGGTTGGCTGGGAACCATGAAGGCAATCGTGATCAACCGCTACGGCGGCCCCGACGTGGTCGAGTACACCGAACTCCCCGACCCGAAGGTCGGCCCCGACACCGTACTCGTCCGCACCCGCGCGGTCGGCGTCAACCCCGTCGACTGGAAGATCCGCGAAGGACACCTCGACGGCGTCCTCGACGCGCACTTCCCCCTGGTCATGGGCTTCGACCTGGCCGGCACCGTCCAGGCCGTCGGCGGCGCCGTCACCGAGTACGCCCCCGGCGACGAGGTGATCGGCTACGTCCGCAAGGACGTCATCGAGAGCGGCACCTACGCCGAACTCGTCGCCGCCCCCGTCCGCACCCTGGCCCGCAAACCCGCCGCCCTCGACTGGGCCGAGGCCGGCGGACTGCCCACCGCCGGCCTCACCGCCCGGCAGGCCCTGGTCGGCGCGCTCGACCTGCGCCGCGGCGAGACCGTGCTGGTCCACAACGCGGCCGGCGGCGTCGGCGCCGTCGCCTGCCAGGTCGCCACCGCCCTCGGCGCCCGGGTCATCGGCACCTCCGGCGAGCACAACCACACCTTCCTGCGCGGCCTGGGCGTCGAACCCGTCCGGTACGGCGACGGCCTCGCCGACCGGGTCCGCGCCCTGGCCCCCGACGGCGTCGACGCCGCGCTCGACCTGATCGGCGGCGACGCCGTCGAGGTCTCCCTCGGCCTGCTCAAGGACCCGACCCGGATCGCCTCGGTGGTCGACTACACCGTCACCGCCCGCGGCGGCCGCTACGTCTTCACCCGCCCCGACCCCGAGGACCTCGCCGCCGTCGCCCGGCTCGCCGAGGAGGGCCTGCTCACCGTCCCGATCGCCTCCACCTTCCCGCTCAGCCAGGCCGCCTCCGCCCAGGCCCTCAACGCCGAGGGCCGCACCCGCGGCAAGATCGTCCTGCTGGTGGACTGACCGGAGCCGGACCGTCCGCGAGAATGGCCCCACGGAGCCGTTCCCCGCACGGCCCGCCACCCTCGCCCGCACCACCCGTGGAGCCCCGCCATGACCACCCGACGCCTGCCCGAGCCCGGCCAGGCGGGGCTCGACGACACCGACCGCCTGCTACTCGAACACCTCAGCCGGGACGGCCGCGCCTCCTACGCCGAGATCGGACTGCGCGCCAACCTCTCCGCCACCGCCGTCCGCCGCCGGATCGACCGGCTGCGGGCGCGCGGCGCGGTCCGCGGCTTCACCGTCGTCCTCGACCCCGCGCTGCTCGGCTGGCGCACCGAAGCCTTCGTCGAGGTCTACTGCCGCGCCCGCACCTCGCCCGAGGAACTCCTCGCCACGCTGCGCCAGTTCCCCGAGGTCGCCGCCGCCTGGACGGTCACCGGCGAACCCGACGCCCTGGTCCACCTGCGCGCCGCCGACACCCGCCACCTGGAAGCCGTCATCGAACGCATCCGCAAGGAACCCGGCGTCCAGCGCAGCCGCTCCTCCGTGGTCCTCTCCCAGCTCATCTGACGCAGCTTTCCTGCGCGCACCCGCCCGAACACGCAGGAAACCCGCCCCGGACGGCCGCGTTCCGACGCGCGCCCGCCCACCCCCGCTGCCTACGCTGATCATGACCCCAGCACCGCCCGCAGCGAAGAGGAACACCCGTGTACGCAGCGCCCGACCGCATGCACAAGCCGGACAACGAGCTGGTCGACCTCGTCTTCGACTACATGCGCGAACGACTGCAGTACGACCCCGTCCCGCTCGACCACCCCGGCGACGGCGCCCACCTGCGCGACGCCCTCGCCGGACTGCTCAACGACCACGGCAACCACCCCGCCGACGTGCTCAAGCTCTACGACCACGAGCTCTCCCGCGCCGTCATCTCCGCCGACAGCCCCCGCTACCTCTCCTTCGTCCCCTGCGCCCCCACCAAGGCCGCCCTGCTCTTCGACATGGTCGTCTCCTGCGCCTCCCTGCAGGGCATCTCCTGGCTGGAGGCGGCCGGCGCGATCGCCGCCGAGAACCAGGTCCTGCGGCTGATAGCGGACCGGGCCGGCCTGCCCGCGAGCGCCGGCGGCACCTTCGTCTCCGGCGGCTCGGCCGGCAACCTCTCCGCCCTGGTCGTCGCCCGGGACACCGCCCGGCGCCGCCTGGCGGTCGGACCCGAGGCCCGGCTGCGGATCGCCGTCGCCGACCAGGTGCACTCCTCGGTCAAGAACACCTTCAACATCATCGGCGTGGAGCCCTTCCTCGTCCCCGCCGTCGACCGCCGCCTGACCGGCGCCGCCCTGCGCGCCGCCCTCGCCGCCGACCCCCACCCCGAGACCGTCATCGCCGTGGTCGGCACCGCCGGCACCACCAACGAGGGCATCGTCGACGACCTGGCCGGCATCGCCGAGGCCGCCCGCGAGTACGGCCTCTGGTTCCACGTCGACGGCGCCTACGGCGGCGCGGGCCTGTTCGCCCCCTCCGTCCGCGCCCGCTACGACGGCATCGAGCACGCCGACAGCTTCGTCGTCGACCCGCACAAGTGGCTGTTCGCCCCGTTCGACTGCGCCGCCCTGCTCTACCGCGAACCGCGCCTCGCCCGCGCCGTCCACACCCAGGACGCCTCCTACCTCGACGTCCTGCACACCGAGGGCGACGAGTGGAACCCCACCGACTACGCCTACCACCTCACCCGCCGGGCCCGCGGCCTCCCGCTCTGGTTCTCCCTCGCCGTCCACGGCGTCCAGGCCTACACCGACGCCATCGAGGCCGGCCTGCGCCTGGCCCGGACCACCGCGCAGCTCATCCGCGACACCGAGCACCTCGAACTCCTGCACGACCCGCAGCTCTCCGCCGTCTGCTTCCGCCGCAAGGGCTGGACCCACGACGACTACTACCACTGGTCCCGCCGGCTGCTCGCCGACCAGACCGGCTTCGTCACCCCCACCGGCTGGGACGGCGAGACGGTCGCCCGCTTCGCCTTCCTGCACCCGGGCACCACGATGGAGATGGTCCAGGAGATCCTCGACACGATGCGGTAGGGGTATTTCAGGGGCTCGGGGAACGGCGAGTCGATGCTGCTGGTGGCCGGAGCCCATCGAAGGTCGGGGCTGCTGCGTGTGGTGAACGGAACCGGAAGCCGGTGCGCGCTCCGGCAGTGAACCTCGCGCAGTACCCGGCCCCGCCGTTCCCCGAGCCCCTGGCGGTTGCCCTTCTCCCTACAGGTAGCCCCCGTTGGGGACGTACGGCATCGGCGGTCGCATGCCGCGCAGGCCCAGGTAGCCGCGGGTGGACAGCGACAGGCCGAGGTCGAGGCCCACGTCCACCGCCCACTCCTGCTCGGCGGTCAGGAAGGAGACGTTCGCCTCCGTCCCCACCGGCACCCGGGACAGCGCCTCGCGCAGCAGCCGGACGGCGATCCGCTTGGAGGTCGCGGCGACCAGCTGCACCTCGCCGCCGTCCCGGTAGCAGTAACCCGTCCCGGCCAGGGTGTCCGCGACCAGCAGTTCCTCGAAGTGCGCCAGCATGAACGCGTGGTCCGGCCCGTGCGCCGCGCCCCGCACCCGGCGGTCGACCGAGTCCAGCAGGTGCAGGTGCGTCGGGTTGCCCGCGTGCACCGGGATGTCGCCCGGGTCCAGCAGCCGCTCCCGGTCGACCTGCCCGGTCAGCCGCATCGCCGGGTGCAGCGTGAACCCGGCCCGCCGGTAGCGCCGCGCCGCCGCCGGGGACGGCGAGGCGCACAGCATGCCGCGCAGGCACCCCCGCCCGTACGCGGTGGCCCGCTCCAGCAGCAGCCGGCCCACCCCCCGCCCCTGCGCGGCGGGCAGCACCACGAACAGCGGCAGCACCCACACCCCCTCGCGGCGCAGCGACAGCGCCGCCCCGACCGCCTCGCCGTCCTGCTCGGCGATCCAGCACCCCTCCGGGTCGGTGACCGCCAGGTGGCGGGTGCGGGCCTTGCCGCGGATCCGGCGGCGCTCGTCCGCCGGGGTCCGCGCGTCGTCCTGCGGCCGGTTGTCCAGGTCACGGAAGGCCGTCCGGGCGATCCGGTCCACGGCCTCGGCGTCCTCTTCGGTGTCCCTGAGCTGACGAATGATCACCCCTCACATCCTGCTGCGCCCGGTGCGCGGGCGGTAGCGGTTTGCCGAAGTGGGCGGTGACCCGCCGGGCCCGGTGTGCGAGCATGGGGTACGTGGGGGAGTGGGCGACGAAAAATGTCCCCCGAACGCACCACCTCCCGGAAATGAATCCGGGGGGCCGCTGGTTGGCACTGGCGGATCACAGTCGTCACAGACCGGGAGTAAGCATGACCGTCCAGGACGAGACCACCGTCGAGAGTGGCATTCTCCTCACCGATGCCGCCGCGGCCAAGGTCAAGGGCCTGCTGGAGCAGGAAGGCCGCGACGACCTCTCGCTGCGCGTCGCCGTGCAGCCCGGCGGCTGCTCGGGCCTGCGCTACCAGCTGTTCTTCGACGAGCGTTCGCTGGACGGCGACGTCGTCAAGGACTTCAACGGTGTCAAGGTCGTCACCGACCGGATGAGCGCCCCCTACCTGGGCGGCGCCACCGTCGACTTCGTGGACACCATCGAGAAGCAGGGCTTCACGATCGACAACCCGAACGCCACCGGCTCCTGCGCCTGCGGCGACTCGTTCAGCTAAGCCCTGAACGGACCGGACGAGGGCGGCTCCCCCAGCACGGGGGAGCCGCCCTCGCGGCGTTCCGGGAGCCGGGTCAGCGCGGGTCGCCACCCGCGACGCCGCTGCGCACCGGCAGCTGCTCGCCCGTCGCGGTGTCCACCACGCCGCCGCCGGACATCGGCTCCGACAGCGTGACGCTCGCCTGCTGCTCCTTCACCAGCTGCGGGCACGCCTTGCCCGGCTCCGCGGTCTGGGTGATCACCACCCGCAGCCTCACCACCGGCGGGGTGTCCTCCTCCACCCGGACCCCGTACTTGTCGCAGACCCCGGCGGTGAAGAACACCGTCAACCGGTTCGGCCCGTCCTGCCGGTACCCGGACGCCGGGATCTTCACCGCCGTCGGCGGGTGCTCGCCCACGGCTATCCCGGGCGTGGTCGGCTGCGCGGCCGAGGGCTGCGGGCTCGCGGACGGGGCCGGTGAGGTCGGGGCCGGGGCGGTCGGCGACGGGCTGGCGGACGGCGAGCCGACCGGGGCCGGGCTCGCGGTCGCGCCCGGCGAACCGGTGGCCGCGGTGGGTGCGCCCGAGCTGCCGCACGCGGTCAGCAGGGCGCCCGCGAGGGCCGCGCCGGCCAGTGCGGCGGCGGCCCGGCGGGCGCGGGTGGTCCTGGCGGGGGCGGCTGCGCTGCTGTCGTCCATGATCTGCGTTCCTCCCGAGGGTCGTGCGGCGCCGCCGTGAGCGGCACCGCGCCGATTTGACGTGCCCCGGAGGAAACCGGTTCCGCGTCAGCTGCCGTACTCCGGCATGCCCGCCACCACCCGGCGCGCGGCCACCGGCACCCGGACGGCCGGGACGGCCGGCGCGGCGGCCGTCGGGAGCGGTCCGGCGACGGGCCAGAACCGGCCCAATCGGCGTGAGGAATCCAGCAGTTCGGCGAGCGTCCCGGCTTCGGGGTCGGTGCTGCGACGGCTCGGCGTCCATCCGGGCGAGTGATCGATGACCATGTGTCCCCAGCTCCGATCGCCGTGCCGCGGCCACGGTGCCGCGGACTGGACGGGGGCCGCGTCCGGCCCCCGTACTGGCGACCCTAGGCCGACGCACGTCCGGAAGACAGCCTTACCGCTCGGTAGTACCCGGCCGGGCCGGGTACCGTAGGCGGGTTGCTGCCCCCAAGCTCCGGCCACCGCCGGGCCGCCAGAGGAGACCCCGTGCGCATCGCCGTCGCCGGCTCGATCGCCACCGACCACCTGACGACCTTCCCCGGACGCTTCTCCGAGCAGCTGGTCGCCGAGCAGCTGCACACGGTGTCGCTGTCCTTCCTCGTCGACACCCTGGACATCCGCCGCGGCGGCGTGGGCCCCAACATCGCCTACGGCATGGGCGTCCTGGGCCTCAACCCGGTCCTGGTCGGCGCGGCCGGCGGCGACTTCGCCGAGTACCGCAGCTGGCTCGACCGGCACGGCGTCGACACCGAGTCCGTGCACATCTCGGAGACCCGGCACACCGCCCGCTTCATGTGCACCACCGACCAGGACCACAACCAGATCGCGTCCTTCTACACCGGCGCGATGGCCGAGGCCCGCAACATCGAGCTCAAGCCGATCGCCGACCGGGTCGGCGGCCTCGACCTGGTCCTGATCGGCGCCGACGACCCCGCCGCGATGGTGCGGCACACCCAGGAGTGCCGCACCCGCGGCTACGCCTTCGCCGCCGACCCCTCCCAGCAGCTCGCCCGGCTGGAGGGCGACGACATCCGGGAGATCGTCGACGGCGCGGCCTACCTCTTCACCAACGAGTACGAGGCCGCCCTGATCGAGTCCAAGACCGGCTGGTCCGCGGACGAGATCCTGGAGCGCGTCGGCACCCGGGTCACCACCCTCGGCCCCAAGGGCGTGCGCATCCAGCGCCGCGGCGAGCCCGACGTCGTGGTCGGCTGCCCCGCCGAGGAGCGCAAGGCCGACCCCACCGGCGTCGGCGACGCCTTCCGGGCCGGCTTCCTGGCCGGCCTCTCCTGGAACCTCGGCCTGGAGCGCGCCGCCCAGATCGGCTGCATGCTCGCCACCCTGGTCATCGAGACCGTCGGCACCCAGGAGTACGAGCTGCGCGGCGGCCACTTCCTGGAGCGCTTCGAGGCGGCCTACGGCACCGAGGCGGCCAAGGAGATCAGCGCCGAGATCGCCCTCTGAGAGCCTCGCCAGGGAGCCCCGCCAGGGGCTCGGGGAACGGCGAGTCGATGCTGCTGGCGGCCGGAGCCCATCGGAGGTCCGTGCTGCTGCGTGTAGTAACGGAACCGGAAGCCGATGCGCGCTCCGGCAGTGAACCTCTCGCAGACCCGGGCTCGCCGTTCCCCGAGCCCCTGGTGGTTCACGACCTCTGCACCAGGTAGGCCGTGCCGTGGCTGCCCCCGTACTCCGCGGCGGGGGCCTCGCCCGCGTAGGTGTGGCCGCACATCTCGCACCAGGCGGGAATGTCGTGCCGGGCCGCCTCGTCGTCGGAGAGGACGGCGACCCGGCCGCCGGGGGCGACCTCGCCGATGTGCTTGGCGAGTTCGATGACCGGGATCGGGCAGCGCCGGCCCAGGGTGTCGAGGACCAGGGCCCCGGCGGGGTGGTCGTCCGCGGGGCCGTCCGCCGGGAGGGCCAGGTCGAGGCCGAGCGGGGCGCGGACGTCGGCGACGACGCGGGGGAGGACGTCGAGGAAGGCGTCCACCTCGGCGCGGGTGGTGCCGGCGGGCAGCGAGACGCGCAGGTTGCCCTCGGTGAGGACGCCCATCGCGGCCAGCACGTGGCTGGGGGTCAGGGTGCTGGAGGTGCAGGAGGAGCCGGAGCTCACCGCGAAGCCCGCCCGGTCGAGTTCGGTGAGCAGCGCCTCGCCGTCGACGTACAGGCAGGAGAAGGTCACCAGGTGGGGGAGCCGCTGCTCGGGGTGGCCGACCACCTCGACGGCGGGGACGAGCCGCGGGACGCGGTGGCGGATCAGCTCGACGAGCTCGCGCAGCCGCGCGTCCTCGGCCTCCGCCCCGGCCCGGACGGCGCGCAGCGAGGCCGCGGCGGCGACGATCGCCGGGACGTTGGGGAAGCCTGGCACCCGGCCGCCCTCGCGGTCGTCGGCGGGCAGCGCGGAGGAGAAGCGGACGCCCTTGCGGACGGCCAGCACCCCGACGCCCGCCGGGCCGCCCCACTTGTGGGCGCTGGCGGTGAGCAGCGACCAGCCGGCCGGGACGGGCAGGCGTCCGGCGCTCTGCGCGGCGTCGACCAGCAGCGGGACGTCGCCGAGCAGCGCGGCGGTCTCGGCGACCGGCTGCAGGGTGCCGACCTCGTGGTTGGCGGACTGCAGCACGGCGAGCGCGGTGTCGGGGCGCAGCGCGGCGGCGAACTCCCCGGCGGACACCCGGCCGTGGCGGTCGACGGGGACGGAGGTGACGGCGCCGCCGTCGGCCTCCCAGCACTCGGCGGTGTGCAGGACGGCGGAGTGCTCGACGGCGGAGTGCACCAGGTGGGAGCCGCGGCGACGGTGGCCGCGCAGGGCGCCGAGGACGCCCAACTGGAGGGACTGGGTGCCGGATGCGGTGAAGGAGACCTCGTCGGCGCGGGCGCCGAGCACCTCGGCGACGGTCTCCCGGGCGGCGTCCAGTAGCATCCGGGCCTGCCGGGCGGAGCGGTGCAGGCGGGCGGGGTCGGCCCAGCCCTCGTCGAGGGCGGCGAGCAGGGCCTGCCGGGCGACGGGGTGCAGCGGGGCGGTGGAGGCGGCGTCGAAGTAGGGCACCGGGCCACCGTAGACGACGCGGGCGGTGCCCCTTACGGGGTGATTCCTCCCGGGTCGGAGCGGGAGCCGACGGCCCGTCACCCGCGTGTCGCAGTACGGTCGCCCGTTCGGCCGTGGGAGGCTCGGATGTCCGCCATGACCTGCGACTCCGTCCGCCCCGAAGGGGTGGTTCACCCCTCGGGGGCTGATCGGGTAGCCGGGCGGCGCGTTACCGGGGGCTGCCCGTGAGTGCCGCATAAGGATGGAGTAGCGTTTGGCCCGCATAAGCATTCAAACCGTGCCCGTGGCCGGGCCGCCGAGGAGACCTGACAACAGTCTCCTCCCGGTGGTGCGTTCGCGGGCGAGACTTCGGGAAGGCGCTACGTGAGTCCCAACGGCTCCGACCGCTCGCCGCGGCGCACGATGCGGCGGAAGCTGCCTCAGGCGCTGGCACTGGGCCTCGTCATCGCGACCGCCACCGGCTGCTCGGCCAACGACCTGCCCAGGCTTGGCCTCCCCAGTCCCGTCACCAAGGAAGGCCCGCTGGTCCTTCACATGTGGCAGGGCTCGTGGATCGCGGCTCTGATTGTTGGCGCACTGATGTGGGGTCTGATCCTCTGGAGCGTGTTCTTCCACCGGCGCAGCCGCACCAAGGTGGAGGTCCCCGCTCAGACCCGGTACAACGTGCCCATCGAGGCGCTGTACACCGCGGTCCCCCTCGTCATCGTCTCGGTGCTCTTCTACTTCGTCGCCCGCGACGAGTCGGCCCTGACGAAGGTCGACGCGAAGCCCCAGCACACCATCAACGTGGTGGGCTTCCAGTGGAGTTGGGCGTTCAACTACGAGAACTCCGAGATCCCGGACCCGGCGAGCACCACCGCCGCGTACGAGGTCGGCAGCACCAAGGAGCCTCCGACGCTCTACCTGCCGATCAACGAGACCGTGAAGTTCCGGTTGACCTCCAACGACGTCATCCACGACTTCTGGCCCGTCAACTTCATGATGAAGATGGACGTCGTGCCCGGTGTGGTCAACGAGTTCCAGGTCACTCCGACCGCGCTCGGCACCTACCGCGGCAAGTGCGCCGAGCTCTGCGGCGTCGACCACTCGCGGATGCTGTTCAACGTGAAGGTCGTGTCGGCGGACGAGTACGAGCAGCACCTCAAGGACCTCCGCGACAAGGGCCAGGCCGGCGCGGTTCCCGCAGGCATCCTCCCCACCACGGGAAGTAGTGAAGAGAAGTGACCATCCTCAACGAGCCCGCCGCGGCCGGTGGGGGAGCCGGGGCCGTCACCTCGGGGACTCCGCGGGTGCGCAAGCCGGGCAACGCGATCATCAAGTGGCTCACCACCACTGACCACAAGACGATCGGCACGATGTACCTGGCGACCTCGTTCGCCTTCTTCCTGATCGGCGGCGTGCTCGCCCTGGTCATGCGTGCCGAGCTGGCCCGTCCGGGGACGCAGATCCTCTCGAACGAGCAGTTCAACCAGGCGTTCACCATGCACGGCACGATCATGCTGCTGATGTTCGCCACCCCGCTGTTCGCGGGCTTCGCCAACTGGATCATGCCGCTCCAGATCGGCGCCCCCGACGTCGCGTTCCCGCGCCTGAACATGTTCGCCTACTGGCTGTACCTGTTCGGCTCGATCATCGCGGTGGCGGGCTTCCTGACCCCGCAGGGCGCGGCCGACTTCGGCTGGTTCGCCTACTCGCCGCTGAGCGACGCGGTCCGTTCGCCGGGCATCGGCGCCGACATGTGGATCATGGGTCTGGCCTTCTCCGGCTTCGGCACCATCCTCGGCGCGGTCAACTTCATCACCACGATCATCTGCATGCGCGCGCCCGGCATGACGATGTTCCGGATGTCGATCTTCGTCTGGAACGTCCTGCTGACCGCCGTGCTGGTCCTGCTGGCCTTCCCGGTCCTCGCGGCCGCGCTGTTCGCCCTGGAGGCGGACCGGAAGTTCGGGGCGCACGTCTTCGATCCGACGAACGGCGGAGCGCTGCTCTGGCAGCACCTGTTCTGGTTCTTCGGCCACCCCGAGGTGTACATCATCGCGCTGCCGTTCTTCGGCATCGTCTCCGAGATCATCCCGGTGTTCAGCCGCAAGCCGATGTTCGGCTACTCCGGCCTGATCGCCGCGACCATCGCCATCGCCGGCCTCTCGGTGACGGTGTGGGCGCACCACATGTACGTGACCGGACAGGTACTGCTCCCGTTCTTCTCGTTCATGACCTTCCTGATCGCGGTCCCGACCGGTGTGAAGTTCTTCAACTGGGTCGGCACCATGTGGAAGGGCTCGCTGAGCTTCGAGACCCCGATGCTCTGGACGGTCGGCTTCCTGGTCACCTTCCTCTTCGGCGGCCTGACCGGCGTGCTGCTCGCCTCCCCGCCGATCGACTTCCACGTCTCGGACTCGTACTTCGTCGTCGCGCACTTCCACTACGTGGTGTTCGGCACCGTCGTCTTCGCGATGTTCGCCGGCTTCCACTTCTGGTGGCCGAAGATGACCGGCAAGATGCTGGACGAGCGCCTCGGCAAGATCACCTTCTGGACGCTGTTCATCGGCTTCCACACCACCTTCCTGGTCCAGCACTGGCTGGGCGCGGAGGGCATGCCCCGCCGCTACGCGGACTACCTGGCCTCGGACGGCTTCACCACCCTGAACACCGTCTCGACCATCGGTTCGTTCCTGCTCGGCCTGTCGATCCTGCCGTTCCTCTACAACGTCTGGAAGACCGCCAAGTACGGCGAGAAGGTCGAGGTCGACGACCCGTGGGGCTACGGCCGCTCGCTGGAGTGGGCGACCTCCTGCCCGCCGCCGCGGCACAACTTCACCACCCTGCCGCGGATCCGCTCCGAGTCCCCGGCCTTCGACCTGCACCACCCGGAGATCGCCGCGCTGGACTACCTGGAGAACCACGGGGAGCCGGCCAAGCACTTCGAGGGTGTGACCCCCGCGCAGTACGACCGTCCGTCGCTGGGCAAGGGCAAGAATGAGGGTGACGCCCGATGAAGGAACAGGGCAAGATCTTCGCCGGCCTGTCCGTGTTCGTGCTGGCGATCGCCATCACCTACATGATCTGGACCGGTAAGTCGGACCACGGCCTGGAGGCCGCCGGCACCACCGCGCTCTTCCTGGCCTTCGGCCTGTGCGCCTTCATCGGCTTCTACCTGGCGTTCACCGCGAAGCGGGTGGACACCGGCGCGGGCGACAACCCCGAGGCCCAGGTCTCGGACGACGCCGGCGAGGTGGGCTTCTTCGCCCCGCACAGCTGGCAGCCGCTCTCGCTGGCGATCGGTGGCGCGCTGGCCTTCCTGGGCGTCATCTTCGGCTGGTGGCTGCTGTTCTGGTCGATCCCGATCATCCTGATCGGCCTGTTCGGCTGGGTCTTCGAGTTCTACCGCGGCGAGAACCAGAACCAGTAGGTTCCGGATCGCGCAGGCCGCACGGCGGGCCGGGCTCCCCCTCGGGGGGTGCCCGGCCCGCCGTCGTTCCCGGGGTTACCGGGCGTCGTCCCCCGCCCGGGTTACCCGGAGTGCCGACCGGGTGACGCCTTCCTACGCTCTGAGGCAGGTTCACACCCCTGGGAGGTTCCGTTGAAGGGCTCTCGGATAGCCGGCTCCACCCGCACCGCGCTGGCCGCCATGTTGGTCCTGGCCCCGGCCGCGGCCTGTTCCGCCGACGGCGGTTCGCAGGAGAAGGAAACGTCCCGTCAGATCGACGTGACCCCGCTGGTGCACACCTCGGCCGCCGGGCAGAAGGCCGACCCGGCGAAGGCGTTCAGCGTCACCGCGGACGGCAGCACCAAGCTCGCCGCCGTCACCGTCACCGGCCCCGACGGGAAGCCGGTGGCCGGTCAGCTCGCCGCCGACCAGCAGCACTGGCAGACCACCGACCCGCTCCGGGCCGGGGCCGCGTACACCGTCAAGGTCGCGGCCGAGGACGGCAAGGGCGGCCACGGCGAGACCGATTCCAGCTTCACCACCGCCGACGCGCAGCACGTCGTCACCGCCGAACTCGGCCCCGACAGCTCGGGCAGCGGCGTCTACGGCGTCGGCCAGCCGCTCACCGTCAAGCTCTCCGAGGCGGTCACCGACCCGGCGGCCCGGCAGCAGATCGAACGCGGACTCACCGTCACCTCGCAGCCCGCCGTCACCGGCGCCTGGTACTGGGTCGACGACGAGAACCTGCACTTCCGGCCGCAGGACTACTGGCCCGCCAACACCACCGTCAAGCTCGCCTACGCCCTGCCCGGCATCCGGATATCCGACGACGTCTACGGCGGCGAGGAGCAGAGCCTCGCGCTGCGGACCGGCGACCGGATCGAGGCACTGGTCGACGCGGGCACCGACCAGCTGACCTACAAGCGCAACGGCGAGGTGGTGAAGACCATCCCGGTCACCACCGGCAAGCCCGGCTTCGACACCCGCAACGGCGTCAAGGTGGTGCTGGGCCAGGAGTCGGACGTCCGGATGAGCAGCGAGACGATCGGGATCGCGGCGGGCAGCAGCGAGTCCTACGACCTGGACGTGAAGTGGGCGACCCGGGTCACCTGGAGCGGCGAGTACGTCCACGCCGCGCCGTGGTCGGTGTGGGCGCAGGGCAAGGAGAACGTCAGCCACGGCTGCACCGGGATGAGCACCGACGAGGCGAAGTGGTTCTTCGACAACACCCGGGTCGGTGACATCGTGCAGGTGGTCAACAGCAAGGGCCACGAGATGGAGCCGTTCGGCAACGGGTTCGGCGACTGGAACGTGAGCTTCGACGAGTACGTGAAGCACAGCGCGCTGGGCAAGCCGGTCAGTACGGCGGCCCCCGAGGACGGGGTGAACGCGACCCCGGGCCCGTCGGCGAGTCCGTCGGCCGGCGCGAGCGCGAGCACCGGCGCGGATGCCTCGGCGCCGGCGGTGCGGGTCGCGGACCGGTGACGTGCGGCGAGGTCCGCCCGGGGAGCCAGGAGCTCCGGCCGGGCGGACCTGACCGTCCTCGCGGAGAACCCGCTGACCGTGCCGGACACCGAACTGGCGGGCGTGCCGGTGCTGTGGACGGTCTCGGGCGACGAGGTCACGCACCGGGCGGTGTGAGGGGCGCGCACGGACGGGAGCGGCCGGTCCCCGGTGGGGGAGCGGCCGCTCCGACGCGTGTCAGCGGTGGGCCACGTCGAGCGCGGTGACGACGGCGGCCAGGGCCTCGTCCCGGCTGAGGCCGAGGCGGGCGGTGCGGGCCGCGTACTCGGCGGCGGCGGTGGCGGCCAGCCGGTGGGCGGTGTCGCCAGTGGGGGCGACGGTGGTGCCGGCCCTGCCGTGGGTCTCGACCACGCCGTCGGACTCCAGCTCGCGGTAGGCGCGGGCCACCGTGTTCGCGGCGAGGCCCAGCTGCTCGGCGAGGGCGCGGACGGTGGGGAGCTTCAGGCCGACCGGGAGTTCACCCGTACGGGCCAGGGAGGCGACCTGCGAGCGGATCTGCTCGTAGGGCGGGGTCGGGGACTGGGCGTCGATCACCAGGTGCACCCGGCCAACATAACAGGGCGCCGGGCCGGAACCGTCCCGGTATGCCAGAACCCCCACCGGCCGGAGCCGATGGGGGTTCTGACGTGGCGTGACAGCTACACGGATCAGTGGTGGCCGTGGCCGCTGGTGATCTCGTGGTACTCCTCGGAGGTGGGCTTGGCGATCTGGTTGCCCTCGCCGTAGAAGCCCTCGGAGAGCTTCACCCGGGTCTTGGTGATCACGCCGGCCTTGCGGGCCACACCGTTCTCGTCCGTCTCGGCGGGCAGCTCCAGCGGCTGGGGCTGCTCGTGGGCGGTGAGGGTGTGCAGGTCCTTCTGCGCCAGCGGGGTGTGGACCTCGACGAACTCACCGTGCGGCAGGCGCTTGATGATGCCGGACTCGCGCCCGTGCAGCACCTTGTCCTTGTCGCGGCGCTGGAGGCCGAGGCACCAGCGCTTGGTGACGATGAAGGTGAGGACCGGCACCACGAAGAAGCCGACGCGGACCGCGTAGGTGATCGTGTTGATCGACATGTGCAGGTGGGTGGCGAACAGGTCGTTGCCACCGCCGACCAGCAGGACCAGGTACAGCGCGATCCAGGCCGCGCCGAACGCGGTGCGGACCGGGGCGTTGCGCGGGCGGTCCAGGATGTGGTGCTCGCGCTTGTCGCCGGTGACCCAGGACTCGATGAACGGCCACACCGCGATGGCGACCAGGACCAGCGGGAAGATCATCAGCGGGATGAACACGCCCAGGTTCAGCGTGTGGCCGCCCCAGACGGAGACCTCCCAGCCCGGCATGAAGCGGATCAGGCCCTCGGCGAAGCCCATGTACCAGTCGGGCTGGGCGTCGGTGGAGACCTGGTCCGGACGGTACGGGCCGTACGCCCAGACCGGGTTGATCGTGGCGACCGCGGACATCACCGCGATGATGCCGAAGACCAGGAAGAAGAAGCCGCCGGCCTTCGCCATGTAGACCGGCATCAGCGGCATGCCGACGACGTTCTTCTCGGTCTTGCCCGGGCCCGCCCACTGGGTGTGCTTGTGGTAGAAGACCAGGATCAGGTGCGCCACCAGCAGGCCCAGCATGATGCCCGGGATGAGCAGCACGTGGATGGTGAAGAAGCGCGGGATGATGTCGGTGCCCGGGAACTCGCCGCCGAACAGGAACATCTGGATGTAGGTGCCGACGATCGGCACCGCCAGGATCGCGCCCTCCATGAAGCGGATGCCGGTGCCCGACAGCAGGTCGTCCGGCAGCGAGTAGCCGAAGAAGCCGTCGAAGAAGCCCAGGCACAGCAGCAGGAAGCCGAACAGCCAGTTGATCTCGCGCGGCTTGCGGAACGCGCCGGTGAAGAAGACGCGCATCATGTGGACGAACATCGCGGCCACGAAGACCAGCGCGGCCCAGTGGTGGATCTGGCGGATCAGCAGACCGCCGCGGATCTCGAAGCTGATGTTCACCGTGGAGGCGTACGCCTCCGACATCTTGATGCCGTTCAGCGGCAGGTAGGAACCGTGGTAGACGGTCTCCGCCATGCTCGGCTTGAAGAACAGCGTCAGGTACACACCCGTGAGGATGATGATGATGAAGCTGTAGAGGCAGATCTCACCGAGCATGAAGGACCAGTGGTCCGGGAAGATCTTGCGCAGGTTGGCCTTGGCCAGGGAGTAGATCCCCAGCCGGCCGTCGACCCAGTCGGCGGCCGCCTCCGCCTTGTTGGCGGGCTTGGCACGGGTGCTGGCCGGCTTGGGGGCACTGTTCTTGGTGCCGCTTGCGGAACTCATCGCGGACGCTCCCAGTAGCTCGGGCCGACGGGCTCGTCGAAGTCGCCGGTGGCGATCAGGTAGCCCTGCTCATCGGTG
The DNA here is from genome assembly GCF_053603035.1 of Kitasatospora sp. NPDC004272. NCBI lineage: Bacteria > Bacillati > Actinomycetota > Actinomycetes > Kitasatosporales > Streptomycetaceae > Kitasatospora > Kitasatospora sp. NPDC004272. The sequence goes on from NZ_JBSGET010000041.1 coordinate 27,213, forward strand.
GTGATCTTCAGCTGCGGCAGCGGGTGGCCGGCCGGGCCGAAGATGACGCGAGCGCCGTCCGCCAGGTCGAAGGTCGACTGGTGGCAGGGGCAGAGCGCGTGGTGGGTCTGCTGCTCGTACAGCGAGATCGGGCAGCCGACGTGGGTGCAGATCTTCGAGTAGGCGAGGATGCCCTCGAAGCCCTTCTCCCGGGACTCGCTGTCCTTGATGTCCTCCGGAGCGATCCGGACGATCATCAGCGCGTCCTTGGCGATCTGCTGCTGGAAGTCCTCGGCGGACTCCTCCAGGCCCTCGGGCTTGGCGAACGTCAGCGAGCCCTGGACGATGTCCTCGGGCTTCATCGGCTCGTTGGTGTTCATGTTGACGAGCTTGATCGGCTGGCTCGCCGTCGCGTCGACCCAGCCGGTGTGCAGCAGCTTCTTGCCCGGCAGCGAGCCGAGGTCGCGCAGCAGCACCACGCCGGCCAGCGGCACCAGGGCCATCGAGCCGATCAGCGTGTTGCGGATCATCTTGCGGCGGCCGAAGCCGGACTCCGCGGCACCCGTCTTGAACTGCTCGATGACGTCGTTGCGGACGTCGTCGTCGGCCTCGATCGCGTGGCGCTCGGCCGGCAGCTCGTGGTCCGACATCAGGGTGCGGGCCCAGTGGACCGCGCCCGCGCCGATGCAGAACAGCGCGAGGCCGAGGGTCGTGCCCAGGGCGAAGTTCAGCGCGCTGACGTGGCCCAGCGGGAAGATGTAGACCAGCTTGTCGGCGTCGATCGCCGCGTAGGACGCGATGAAGCCGATCGTCGCCAGCATCGAGACCACGAACAGCAGCGACACCTGGCGCTCGGCCCGCTTGGCGGCCCGCTCGTCGATGTCGGTCCGACGCGGTTCGTGGGCCGGCAGGCCCGGGTCGGCGAACGGGTCGTCGTGGGAGACGACGTCCGTGCCGTGGGAGGCGCCGTGCGCCTCCGGCAGGTTCTCTGACATGTCGTGGCTCATGACTTCTTGGCCTTGGTGGTGTGGGCGGCGACCCAGATCGCGATGGCGATCAGCGTGCCGAGACCGAAGATCCAGCCGAACAGGCCCTCGGTCACCGGACCGAGGCTGCCCAGGGCGAGACCACCCGGGTTGGGCTCGTCGTTCGTGTGGCGGACGAACGCCACGATCTCGCGCTTCTGCTCCTCCGGCATGGTGGTGTCGGGGAAGGAGGGCATGTTCTGCGGGCCGGTCTGCATGGCCTCGTAGATGTGCTTCGCGTCCACGCCTTCGAGGGACGGGGCGTACTTGCCGTTGGTCAGCGCACCGCCCTTGCCGGCGAAGTTGTGGCACTGGGCGCAGTTGGTGCGGAACAGCTCGCCACCCTTGGCGACCTGCTCGGCGTTGGTGACGGCGTCGGTGGACGGCTCGTACTGCTCCTTGCCCGGGACGACCGGGCCGGGGCCGAGCGAGGCCACGTAGGCGGCCAGCTGGTCGATCTCGGCCTGCGAGTAGATGTTCTTCTTGCGCGGGACCTGGGCGCCCGGCTGCTGGGCCGGCATGCGGCCGGTGCCGACCTGGAAGTCGACCGCGGCCGAGCCGACGCCGACCAGCGACGGGCCGTCGGAGGTGCCCTGGCCGTTCAGGCCGTGGCAGGAGGAGCAGCCGACGGCGAAGAGCTTCTTGCCCTCGTCGATGGCGAGCGACTGCGCGGAGCTGTCGGCCTGCGCCTTCCCGGCGGGCGCGAAAGCGGCGTACAGCCCCCCGGTGGCCGCCAGGGCGAGAAGTAGGACGACGACCGCCGCCAGTGGGTGGCGCCGTCGTGCGGAGAGCTTTTTCACGGAATAACCCCGGTGTCAGGATCTGGTCGGCAGCAGCCTGCCCCCGACTCCCACGCGTCGAGGTGACGCCGGGTCAGGGGCGGGGCGGCTGTTACTTGATCAGGTAGATGGTCGCGAACAGGCCGATCCACACGACGTCGACGAAGTGCCAGTAGTACGACACCACGATCGCCGCGGTTGCCTGCTCGTGGGTGAACCGCCGCGCCGCGTAGGTCCGTCCGAGGACCAGCAGGAAGGCGATCAGACCACCCGTCACGTGGAGTCCGTGGAAGCCGGTGGTCAGGTAGAACACCGTGCCGTACGGGTCGGAGGACAGCGAGAGGCCGTCCTTCTTGACCAGCTCGGTGTACTCGAAGATCTGGCCGCCGATGAAGATGGCGCCCATCACGAAGGTGATCGTGAACCACGAGCGCAGCTTCTTCACGTCACCGCGCTCGGCGGCGAACACGCCGAGCTGGCAGGTGAGCGAGGAGAGCACCAGGATCGTGGTGTTGACCGAGGAGAACGGCACGTTGAGGGCATGGGCCTTCTCGTGCCAGAACTCGGCACCCTTGACCGAGCGGAGGGTGAAGTACATCGCGAACAGGGCCGCGAAGAACATCAGCTCCGAGCTCAGCCAGACAATGGTTCCGACGCTGACCAGGTTCGGCCTGTTGACCGCTCCGTGCGCGTGTCCGGTTTCTGTTGCTGTTGCTGTCGCCACGACGGACATTATGTCGGTCCCTTATTCCGTCTTCACGTCGGGGGGTCTCCCTCGGAGTGTCCGGTGCGTGAGGTATGCCCGCCTCGCGCACCGCCCGTTTTCTGACGGTTGTTCGGAGCGGGTGAGCGCACTGCGCCGGTGGAGTGAGTCCAGGGCGCGGCGGCTTGAGCGAGATCGCGTCGGGGTCTCCGCAGGACGGGCGCGCGGGAGTAGCATCCGTCCCAGGACGTGGTCCGGGTCACACTGGGCCGTTCGGTCGGGGCCGCCCGGCGTGGGCACACATATAAGAGGACGAGCACCAGGAAGCAGGGGCCATGGCGCAGCACTCCGACGAGACGCTCACCGTTCTCGTCTACAGCGACGACCGCAACACCCGTGAGCAGGTGACCCTCGCCCTCGGCAGGCGGCCCGCCGCGGACGTCCCCGCCCTCGACTACCTGGAGTGCGCCACCGCCCCCGCGGTGCTGCGCGCCCTGGAGAAGGGCGGCGTCGACCTCTGCGTGCTGGACGGCGAGGCCGCCCCCGTCGGCGGGCTCGGCCTGACCCGGCAGTTGAAGGACGAGATCTACGGCTGCCCGCCGGTCCTGGTCGTGATCGGCCGCCCGCAGGACTCCTGGCTCGCCGCCTGGAGCCGGGCCGACGCGGCCATCTCGCACCCCGTCGACCCGGTCGCGCTGGCCGACGCCGCGACCGCCCTGCTGCGGGCCCGGCTCGCCCGGCGGGCGCCCGCCGGGCGCTGACCCGGCGGCGGGTCGTCCCACCACCGCGTCTCAACTGGAGAGAAGGGGACGGCAACCCCGGGCGGCCGTCCCCGCTCGCTCGATAGGCTGACGTCCATTCCTCTGGGATCCCTCCGGGACGACGACGAGAGCTGGAGTCAGCCATGGTGAACGCGCACTCTGCGAACGGCGGTAGCGACCCCGCGCAGGTGGTCCGCACCTGGCCCGACCTGCTGAGCTCGCTGCTGGGGGGCGACGACCTCACGCAGGCCGACACCGCCTGGGCGATGGACCGGATCATGAGCGGCGAGGCCAGCCCCGTGCAGGTGGCCGGCTTCCTGATCGCCATGCGCGGCAAGGGCGAGACGGTCGAGGAGATCGCCGGCCTGGTCGAGGCGATGTACGCGCACGCCCTCCCGCTGGACATCCCCGGGCCGGCCGTCGACATCGTCGGCACCGGCGGCGACCGGGCCAAGACCGTCAACATCTCCACCATGTCCGCGGTGGTCGCGGCCGCGGCCGGCGCCAAGGTCGTCAAGCACGGCAACCGGGCCTCCTCCTCCGCCTCCGGCTCCTCGGACGTGCTCGGGCGGCTCGGCGTCAACCTGGACCTCTCCGCGGAGCGGGTCGCGGCGACGGCCGAGGAGGTCGGCCTGACCTTCTGCTTCGCCGCCAAGTTCCACCCCTCGATGCGGCACACCGCCCAGGCGCGCGCCGAGTTGGCCGTCCCCACGGTCTTCAACATCCTCGGCCCGCTCACCAACCCGGCGAAGGTCACCTCGCACGCCGTCGGCTGCTTCGACACCCGGCTGGCCGGGCTGATCGCCGGCGTGCTGGCCCGGCGCGGCGCGCAGGGCCTGGTCTTCCGCGGCGACGACGGGCTCGACGAGCTGACCGTCACCACCACCTCCCACGTCTGGGTGATCCGCGGCGGCGAGGTGACGGAGACCGCGTTCGACCCGCGGGACGTCGGGATCGACCTGGTCGGCATCGAGGCGCTGCGCGGCGCGGACCCCGAGTACAACGCGGACGTCGCCCGCCGGGTGCTGAACGGCGAGCGCGGGCCGGTGCGGGACGCCGTCCTGCTCAACAGCGCGGCCGCGCTGGTCGCGCTGGAGCTGGGCGAGGCGCCGCTCACCGAGCAGATCGCGGCGGCGATGGTGCGGACGGCGGCGGCGATCGACTCCGGGGCGGCGGGGGCGCTGCTGAAGCGCTGGGCGGAGGCGACCCAAGCCTGACGGGCACCGCCAGGGGCTCACGAGGGCACGCATCCAGGGGCTCGGGGAACGGCGAGGCCCGGTCTGCTGGCGGTGCACTGCCGGAGCGCGCGTCTGCTTCGGGTTCTGTTCACTGCACGCAGCAGCACGGACACTTCGGTGGGCTCCGGCCGTCAGCAGCATCGACCCGCCGTTCCCCGGGCCCCTGTCGGGGCCCATGCGCAGCACCGACCCGCCGTTCCCCGGGCCCCTGTCGGGGCCCATGCGCGTGCCGAAGCGTCTCGGTATGCGGACGGGTGTTGAGACGGGGTGGGTGTCGTGTACTGTCTTCGCCAGGTCATGAGTGACAGCGCAAAGCCCCAGCTGGCTGTCCGGCAACCCTCCGTCCGTGGCGGGGTGCCCTGGGTGAGGACCGGGCTGCGCGGCGACAGGTCCGCGTGGCAAGCGCGGACTTCCGGTGCGGCTGCCTCCGGGGTCCTTACCCCGTGGAGGAGTGCACCCATGTCTGTGACCACCGAGATCTGCGAGCCGCTGGCGGTACTGGGCGCGGACGTCGAGGTTCCGCTGGCCTCCGGCGAGAAGGTCGGGTACGCGGCGCTGGACTACGCGGCGAGCGCCCCGGCGCTGAAGCGGGTGTGGGACGACGTCGCGGCGTACGCGCCGTACTACGGGTCGGTGCACCGCGGGGCCGGCTACCTGTCGCAGCTGTCGACCGACCTGTTCGAGCAGAGCCGGCGGACCGTCGCGGAGTTCCTGGACCTGCGGGACGGGGACCAGGTGGTGTTCACCCGGGCGACCACCGACTCGCTGAACCTGCTCGCGGGGGCGGTCCCGGCCGGGACCGAGGTGTTCGCGTTCGAGACCGAGCACCACGCCTCGCTGCTGCCGTGGCGGAGCGAGGGCCTGGCGGTGCGTTACCTGCGGGCGCCGCGTTCGCACGCCGAGGCGGTGGCGGCGCTGGAGGAGGCGCTGCTGGGCGCGTCCGAGGGGCCGAAGCTGTTCTGCGTGACCGGGGCGTCGAACGTCACCGGCGAGCTGTGGCCGGTGAAGGAGCTGACCGAGGTCGCGCACCGGTACGGCGCCCGGGTGGTGCTGGACGCGGCCCAGCTGGCGCCCCACCACCGGGTCTCGGTGCGGGAGTTGGGCGTCGACTGGGTGGCGTTCTCCGGGCACAAGCTGTACGCGCCGTTCGGCGCCGGCGTGCTGGCGGGCCGCTCCGACTGGCTGGACGCGGCGGAGCCGTACCTGGCCGGCGGCGGGGCCAGCCGGACGGTGGCCCGGGAGCTGGACGGCTCGGTGGCGGTCGAGTGGCACACCGGCCCGGCGCGACACGAGGCCGGTTCGCCGAACGTGATCGGCGCGTACGCGATCGCCTCGGCCTGCCGGGCGCTGGACGAGGCGGGCTTCGAGGAGCTGGAGGCCCGGGAGCGGGCGCTGGTGGCGAAGCTGACCGAGGGCCTGGCGGGGATCCCCGAGGTGCGGGTGCTCAACCTGTTCGGCGAGGGCTCCGACCGGGTCGGCGTGGTCTCGTTCGTGGTGCGCGGCTGGAACAGCTCGCACTTCTCGGCCGCGCTGTCCGCCGAGTACGGCATCGGCGTCCGGGACGGCCTGTTCTGCGCGCACCCGCTGGTGCGCACCCTGCTGGGCGGGGAGGAGGCGGCCCCCAGTGAGTGCGGGGCGCCGGAGTCCTCGCTGCCCGGCGAGCGCAGCCTGAACGCGATCCGGGTCAGCTTCGGCGCCGGGACCCCGGTCGAGCACCTGGACCGGTTCCTGACCGCCGTGCGCGAGCTGGTCAGCGACGGCGCGAAGTGGAGCTACCGCAACGAGGGCGGCCGCTGCGTCGTCGACACCCAGCAGCACTGAGGCGCCGCCGGGGGCTCAGCCGTCCAGGCCGAGCGAGAACGCGGCCTCCAGGTCGTGCTGGGAGTAGGTGCGGAAGGCGATGTGGGTCTCGGTGTTGGTGACGCCCGGGACCTTGTTGAGGCGGCCGGGGATGACCTCGGCCAGGTCCTCGTGGCCCCGGACCCGGACCATCGCGACCAGGTCGTAGGTGCCGGTGACGGAGTAGACCTCGCTGACGCCCTCGATGGCGGCGATCGCCTCGGCGATCTCGGGGATCCGGTCGACGTCGGTGTTGATGAGGACGATCGCGGTGATCACTGAGCAACTCCTGTTCGAGAAGGTGCGCCCAGGGTATCGCCCGCCGGACGGGCGGCCCAGGCGAACAACCAGCCCGTCACGAAGCCGATCACGTGCACCAGGTACGCCACCCCGTCGCCGCCGGAGGTGACCGACCAGAACTGCAGGACGAACCACAGGCCGAGCACCAGCCAGGCCGGGAGGCGCAGCGGCAGGAACAGCAGCAGCGGCACCAGCGCGGTCACCCGACCCCTCGGGTACAGCCGCAGGTACGCGCCCAGCACCCCCGCGATCGCGCCGGACGCGCCGACCAGCGCCCGCACCGCGTCCGGGGTGCCCGACTCGGCCAGCGCGTAGCCGTAGGTGGCCAGCACGCCGATCGCCAGGTAGCCGGTCAGGAAGCGGACCCGGCCCAGCCGGGCCTCCACCGCCGGGCCGAAGACGAACAGGAACAGCAGGTTGCCGATCAGGTGCAGCCAGCCCGCGTGGACGAACAGCGCGGTCAGCGCCGACAGTTCGGGGATCTTGCCGGGGGTGGCCGGCAGCACGCAGCCGGGCGCCGCCGGGGGGAGCGCCGACAGCTGGGCCGCCGTCAGCGGGTGCCCGCCGAGCAGCTCGGCCGGGACCGCGCCCCAGCGGTGCTCGTAGCGCTGCTCGGCGCAGGCGCGCGCGTCGCCGCTGCCGTACAGCGGGTTGAGGCCGGCCGGACCGGCCAGCATGACCAGTGCGGCCAGCGCGATCAGCAGGTACGTGGCGACCGGGGTGCGGACGGCCCGCTCGGCCGCCGGCGAACCGGCCCGGGCGGGGGCGGAGAGCACCATGCCGGTCAGCATTCCTCGGGGGCGCACCCGCGACACCGGGCGCTGCTCCGGCCGGGTGAGCGTCCGGGCTGTGGACCGGTGATCCGCCCGTCCGGCGGCAGGCAATAGGCTGGAGGCCCGGAACCGGGACCAGCCGAGAGGGACCACTGATGAGCATTGCCGCGCCGACCGCCGAGACCCGCTGGCGCTGCACCCTGTGCGGCAACCTGACCCGCTTCGACGTCACCCGTTCGTCCCGGGTGACCGATTTCCTGCACTTCGACCTCTCCGGCGAGTCCAAGGTCGAGGAGACCCAGGTGCTGTCCGAGACCATCGAGTCGGTGCGCTGCCGCTGGTGCAACGCCGTCGACCAGGTCGAGCTGGTGGCCCGGCCGGGCGCCGAGGAGCCCGCGGAGGGCGACGCCCAGCAGGGCTGACACCGCACCCACCGCCCCGCGTTCCCGTCCGCCCCGGACGGGGGCGCGGGGCGGACTCGTCGGCGGGGTGCTGTCGGTGCGGCACGGTAGACGGGACAATTGGCAGCAGCGGCGGACACCAACGCCCCGCCCGGCACCCGCCGGGAGGGCCCGCCCGGACCAGGATCGGAGCCGAGGACAGTGGCGGAGGCAGCGAACGCGCCCGCGGGCCCGGACGGGACCGCGCCCGCCCCGGCCCCGGAGCCGCACGGCGGCACGGAGACGGCCGGGCGCCCCCTGCCGGAGGGCGTGCGCCGGCGGGTGGTCGGCATCGCCTCGGACGCGCTCGGCGGCATCGCGGCGGGCGAACTGCCCGCCTCGCTGCGCCCGTACGCCAAGTTCACCCCCGCCCGGCGGGCCAAGTACGCGGCGACCGCGCTGGCCGCCGCGCTGGAGTCGGACCCGGCGTTCCGGGTCCGGATAGCCGAGCGGCTGCGGCTGGGCCAGCCCGACCTGGTGCAGGCGCTGGAGGCGGGCACCGTCCCGGCCGCCGCCGACCCGATGGACGTGGCGGCCGCCGCCTACCTGGTGCGCCCGGCCGGCTGGACCAGGCTGGTGGAGGAGGCCGGCGAGCAGGCCGAGCGGGTCGACGCCGAGGGCGCCGTCGCCGAGGCGGCCCGGCTGGCCGAGAAGCTCCAGGAGGAGCTGGCGGAGGCCAGGTCGGCCGCCCGCGGCGAGCTGGAGCGGCACCGGGCCGAGGCCGAGGGGGTGCGCAAGGAGGCGGAGTCGCTGCGCAAGAAGGTCCGCTCGCTGGAGGCGGACACCCGCCGGGCGCAGGCCGAGAGCCGCCGGCTGGCCGGGGAGCTGGAGGCGGCCAGGGCCGCCGCGGCCGCCGAGCGCAGCACCGCCGAGAGCGAGGCCCGGCGGCTGCGGCACCGGGTCGCCGAACTGGAGGCCGCGGTGGAGAGCGGGCGGCGCAGCGTCCGCGAGGGCCGCAGCGTGGAGGACATGCGGCTGCGCCTGCTGCTGGACACCGTGCTGCAGTCCGCCCAGGGCCTGCAGCGGGAGCTGGCGCTGCCGGTGACGGCGCTGCGCCCGGCCGACCTGGTGGAGGCGGTGGAGCCCGGTTCGGCCTCGCCGCACGACGTGGCCCGGCGCGGCCTGGCCGAGGACGACCCGGCGCTGCTGGACCAGCTGCTGGCCATCCCGCAGGTCCACCTCGTGGTGGACGGCTACAACGTGACCAAGACCGGCTACCCCCAACTGCCGTTGGAGCAGCAGCGGATGAGACTGCTGGGCGGGCTGGCGATGCTGGCCCAGCGGACCCAGGCCGAGGTGACCTGCGTGTTCGACGGCCAGGACCTCGACGTGCCGGTGATCATGGCCCCGCCGCGCGGCGTCCGGGTGCGGTTCAGCCGGACCGGGGAGACCGCGGACGAGCTGATCCGCCGGCTGGTGCGGGCCGAGCCGCAGGGACGGCCGGTGGTGGTGGTCTCCGCCGACCGGGAGGTGGCGGACGGGGTGCGCAAGGCGGGTGCCCGGCCGGTGGCCTCGGTGCTGCTGCTGAACCGGCTCGCGCGCAGCTGAAGAGGCGCAGCTGAGACGGGGTCAGGGGACCTCAGGGCGACCGGAGTGTGACGGTCCGGTGAAGGGGGGCGGGTGCCCGGGGCCGGAAGCCCCCCGGGAGTGGACGCGGGGGTGGGGACTTCACTAGGGTCTGGCGTCAAACCTATATTCCGGACCATCACTCTTTGGGGTGAGTCCAGCAGGAAGAAGGAGCACCCCCTTGGCCTCCCACCGCCGTCCCAAGCAGCCGAGCCGTGCGCGGATCTCCGTGTTCACCGCCGCCGCCGCGACCGCGGTCGCCCTGACGGCCCAGGCCAGCGCGCACGCCGCCCCGGCCCAGCCGAACAAGGACGAGGTCAAGGCGCAGGTCGACAAGCTGCTGGAGGAGCAGGAGCAGGCGGCCGAGAAGTACAACGGCGCCAAGGAGCGGGCCGACCAGTTGCGCAAGCAGGCCAGCGACCTGCAGGACCAGGTGGCCCGCGGCCAGGAGCAGTTGACCGAGCTGGCCTCCGGGCTCGCGGCGGTGGCCGGGGACCAGTACCGGCAGGGCGGTGTCGACCCGTCGATGCAGCTGATGCTCTCCGCCGACCCGGACCAGTACCTGACCAAGGCGTCCTCCTTCGACCAGGCCGCCAGCACCCAGGCCGAGACGCTCAAGTCCCTCAAGGACCAGCAGCGCCGCCTGGACCAGCAGAAGCAGGAGGCCGCGGCCGTCCTGCACGAGCTGGACACCCAGACCCAGGCGCTCAACGACGCCAAGAACGACGTGAACAGCAAGCTCGCCGAGGCGCAGAAGCTGCTCTCCAGGCTGAACGCCGCGGACCGGGCCGCGATCCTCCAGGGCAGCGGCGGCACCGCCTCGCGCAGCGCCTCCCGGGTCGACCCGTCCACCCTGCCGCAGGCCAGCGGCTACGCGGCGACCGCGGTGTCGGCCGCGCTCGGCAAGCAGGGCTCGCCGTACGTCTGGGGCGCCACCGGTGCGAGCACCTTCGACTGCTCGGGCCTGATGGTGTGGGCGTACAAGCAGGCCGGCGTCTCGCTGCCGCGCACCTCGCAGTCGCAGGGCAGCTACGGCGTGAACGTGGGCACCGACTGGCACAACGCGCAGCCCGGCGACCTGGTCATCTACTACAGCGACCGGCACCACGTCGGCATGTACATCGGCAACGGCCTGGTGGTGCACGCCCCGCGCACCGGTGACGTGGTGAAGACGATGAAGGTCGACACCCTGCCGATCTCCACCATCCGCCGGGTCTGACGGTCCGAAAAATCGGACAAACGCCCCACCGGGCGACAACTGACGCATCGTGACACGCCCGGACGGGTCGAGATCCCCCTGTGATCCGCGACACGTCCGGGCGAGGCATTTCCCGACCGTATCGTGAGAATTATTACGCTCTGTGTAAGTAATCGATCACGTTCGGTCAGATTCATTGCGGTATTTGATTCAGAATCAGATTTTTTTCCGACAAGGATTTGAACGGATCACGGATCGGTTACTAGGGTCGTGCTTCGACCACCGCAGAGTCGATCGCCCAAGGGGGGCGGCGGCGGGGGTCGCCGCCGAGTCCGTGACGCAGCGGGCAGACCGTCAACACCGGGTCTGCTGACGGGGATACCCCTACGGGGGTGCTGTCGAACGGAGCCGGGGAACCACGTTCCCCCGGGGTGAATCGGCGCCGGGACGGCCGCGTGCGGTCGGTGAGGCGTCGTAGGGCACATCTCTTCCGGCCCGAACCCGTCAGCTCACCCGGTAGGCGGTGTGAGGAAGAAGGAGTCCGCCTTCGTGGCGTCCCATCGCCGTCCCAAGCCCGTCGGCCGTGCCCGGGTCTCGATTCTCACTGCCACCGCCGCCGCTGCCGTGGCGCTGTCCGCCCAGGGCGGTGCGCACGCCGACCCCGCGCCCACCAAGGACCAGGTCAAGCAGCAGGTCGACCAGCTCAACGAGCAGGCCGAGGTCAAGACGGAGGCGCTCAACGCCTCCGTCGAGAAGCAGCAGGAGCTGCAGAAGCAGGTCGGCCAGCTCCAGGACCAGCTCGCCCGGCAGCAGGAGCAGGTGACCACCGCGCAGGAGGGCCTGGCGGGCATCGCCGCCGAGCAGTACCGCAGCGGCAGCATGCCGCAGACCATGCAGCTGATGCTCTCCAGCAGTCCGGACTCGTTCCTCGGGGAGGCCGGCACGCTGAACGCGGTCGGCTCCACCCAGGCGGACCTGCTGAAGACCTTCAAGTCCGAGCAGGCCAAGCTCGACGCCCAGCGCAAGGAGGCCGAGTCCAAGCTCGCCGAGCTGGACACCACCACCAAGGCCCTGCAGGCCGACAAGGACGACGTCAAGGCGAAGCTGGCCAAGGCCCAGGAGCTGCTCAACACGCTGACCCAGCAGGAGCGCGACCAGCTCGCCGCCGCCGAGGCGAAGGCCGCCGCGGATGCCAAGGCGAAGGCCGACGCCGCGCAGCGCGCCTCCCGCGACGCCGACCAGCACGCCTCCCGCGACACCGTCCGGGTGGAGCTGAACGCCCCGGCGTCCTCCAGCTTCTCGGGCAACGCGGTCGGCGCGGCGGTCTCCAAGCTCGGCAGCTGGTACTCCTACGGCGCGGCCGGTCCGAGCACCTTCGACTGCTCCGGCCTGATGCAGTGGGCCTACAAGCAGGCCGGCGTGTCGATCCCGCGCACCTCGCAGGCGCAGGCCGGGGCCGGGACCAACCTGGGCACCGACATCGCCAACGCCCGCCCGGGCGACCTGATCATCTACTACAGCGACCAGCACCACGTCGGCATGTACGTCGGCAATGGGCAGATCGTCCACGCCCCGCACACCGGCGCGCAGGTCCGCTACGAGTCGGCGACGGTCATGCCGATCAACCGGATCGTCCGGATCTGACGGTCCGGCACGGCCTCCGGCCCGGTACCCCGCAGGGGGTGCCGGGCCGTTCTCGTCCTGGTGTCCGATTCGCGGTCAAATATTCGTGCCTGTCGGGGTTTGGACTGGATCGATCCGACTCGCTAACCTCTGCCCCCGGGCCCCCGCGAGGACGGCCGTCCGACGGCGGACGGCGGCGGAGGCCGGCCGCAGAACGGAGCCGTCGCACGTGTCCGTGCACCGTCGCACCCCGCTGCCCGGCGTCCAGCGCCTGGCCCGCGCCCTGGCGCTCACCGCCGCCGCCACCGGCGCGCTCGGGCTGACCGTCGGCGGGGCCGCCGCCGCCCCGCTCACCCCGGCCGAGCCGGTGAGCCGCGGCGAGGTCAAGGCCCAGGTCGACCAGCTCTACGAGGAGGCCGAGCAGGCGTCCGAGAAGTACAACGCCGCCCAGGAGCGGCAGCAGCGGCTCCAGGCCGAGGCCGGCGGCCTGCAGGACCAGGTCGCCGCCGGACAGGAGGAGCTGAACCGGATGCGCGGCGACCTGGCCGCCGTCGCCGCCGACCAGTACCGGTCCCAGGGCGTGGACCCCACCGTCCGGCTGATGCTCGACCAGGACCCCTCCGGCTACCTGACCGGCGCCCGCTCACTCGAACAGGCCGCCTCCCGGCAGGCCGAGAGCCTGCGCGAGCTCGCCGAGCGGCAGCGCCGGCTGGAGGAGCGGCGGCACGAGGCCGGCGCCAAGCTCGCCGAACTGGAGCAGGCCCGGCGGCAGCTGTCCGCCGCCAAGGACGACGTCCGGCAGCGGCTGGCCAGGGCCCAGCAGCTGCTGAACGGCCTCGCCCCCGCCGAGCGGGCCAGGATGGCCGCCGACGACGCCCACGAGGCCCGGCAGCGCGCCACCCGCGGCACCGACCGGATCGACCTCGGCGACCAGCCGCCCTCCTCGGACCGCGCCGCCGTCGCGCTGGCCGCCGCGCTCTCCAAGATCGGCTCCCCGTACGTCTACGGATCCACCGGGCCGGGCACCTTCGACTGCTCCGGTCTGATGTACTGGTCGTGGCGGCAGGCCGGAGTGACCCTGCCGCGGACCTCGCAGGCGCAGGCTTCGGCCGGCCGGCGGGTGAGCCTCGCCGAAGCCCGGCCCGGAGACCTGGTGATCTTCTACAGCGACAGGCACCACGTCGGCATGTACGCCGGCGGGGGCGTCGTCGTGCACGCGCCCTACCCCGGCGCCCGGGTCCGGTACGAGAGCGTGAACGCGATGCCGGTCAACACGGTGGTGCGGGTCTGAGCCTCGTCGACGAACCCCTGGTCACCGACCTGCCGCCGGCCCCCGGGCCGCCGCCGCGGGCCGGTGCCCCGCTGTCCCGGCGCGCCGCCCTGCTGCTGGCCGCCGCCGCGGCCACCCAGCTGTCGCTGCCCCGGGCGCTGCCCGGCCCGCCGCGGCCGGCCGCCGCCGAGTACCCGGGTCGGCCGCCGTCCGGGCTGCGGGAGGCCGCCGTCCAGGTGCTGTCGCTGCGCGGCCGGGCCGTCGCCGAGCGGGACGCCGACGCGCTGCTGGCGCTGTCCGCGCGGGGCGCCGAGGAGGCCGACCGGGACCTGCTGACCCGCACCGCCGGGCTGCGCTTCACCGCGTACGGGCTGCGGCTGACCTCGTTCACCGAGCCGCCGGCCGGGGCGGACCGGTTCACCGTCGGCGCCGAGTTGGCCTACCGGCTGACCGGGGTGGACGACTACCCGGCGCTGCTGGAGCGGCAGCTGGAGCTGGTGCGGGAGGAGGGCGGCTGGCGGGTGGCCCGGGAGACGCCGACCGGCGCGGCCGCGCCCTGGGACCTGGGCACCGTCCGGGCCGTGGAGGGCGCCCACAGCCTGGTGCTCGGCCTCGGCGAGGGCGCCGAGCTGGCCGCGCTGGCGGCGCTCGCCGACCGCGCGGTGCCCGCGGTGGAGGCCGTCTGGGGCCCGTCCGCTACCCGGCTGCTGCTCGAACTGCCGCTCACCGAGCAGCAGTTCGCCCGCCGGATGGACGTGTCCGCGGACGCCTACCAGGGCATAGCCGCGGTCACCCTGGCGGTCGGCGGCGCCCCCGTGCACACCCCCGCCGACCGGATCGTGGTCAACCCGGACGCCTACCGGCAGCTCAGCGACCTCGGCCGCCGGGTGGTGGTCACCCACGAGGCCACCCACGTCGCCACCCGGGCCGACACCAGGTCCTGGACGCCGCTGTGGCTCTCCGAGGGGGTCGCCGACTACACCGGCTACCTGGGCTCCGGGCGCACCGCCCGGCAGGTCGCCCCCGAACTGGTCAAGGACGTCCGGGCCGGGCGGGCCCCCGCCGCGCTGCCCGAGGACGCGGCGTTCACGGCCGGCGCGGAGGGCATCGCCCAGGCGTACGAGCAGGCCTGGATGGCCTGCGACCTGATCGCCCGCCGGTACGGGCAGGACCGGCTGGTGGCGTTCTACCGCGCCGTCGGGGCCGCCGGCGAGGGCGGCCTCGAACGCGCGATGAAGGCCCAACTCGGGCTCGGCCCGGTGGAGTTCACCAAGGCGTGGGCGGGCGAGGTGGCCAAACTCGGGAACTGACCCCGGGATCAGGCGGTGGTGAGCGCCCGCTCCAGGCCCGCCGCGTCCAGGAAGGCGGTGTGGGTGCCCGCGACGGTGCAGGTGTGCGCCCCGGCCACCGCGCCGGCCCGCATGCACTCCTCCACCGGGCGGCCCGCCAGCCGGTGGTGCAGGAAGCCGGAGACGAAGGCGTCGCCCGCGCCGTTGCTGTCCACCACCGGCGCGCCCGGGTCGACGACCGGGAAGTGCCGGGGCGCGGCGTCGCCGCGGGTCAGCAGGAAGGCGCCGTCCGCGCCCGCGGTGGCCACCACCAGTTCGGCCCGGCCCCGTTCCAGCACCGCGCGCATCACCGCCTCCGGGCGGTTCGCCAGGCCCGCCGCGGAGAGGAAGACCAGGTCCGAGCGGAGCGCGTAGTGCAGGTGGTGCTCGTCGGCGCCGTCCCAGGCGTGCAGGTCGGTGGAGCTGGTGCGGCCCAGCCGCTCGATGTCCGGGTACATGTCCCGGTTGACGTTGGTGATCGACAGGTGGACGTGCGCCGAGCGCTCCAGCAGCGGCAGCCAGAACTCGCGCGGCAGCCGGGCGTCCGCCGGGTGCCGGCCGTCGTAGAAGGAGAACCGCAGGCCGTCCCGGTCGACCAGGTTGACGCTGCGCGGGGTGCCGGCCGGGGCGGGCAGGTGGCTGAAGTCCAGGCCGCGGCGGGCGTACTCGGCGAGGATCAGGGCGCCCTGCGGGTCGTCGCCGAGGAAGTCGGCGAACTTGGTGCGCAGGCCGAGCGCCAGGCAGGCCAGCGCGACGCCGTTGCCGGTGTGCGCGGGGTAGTCCAGCACCGGGGGGACGCCGATCGAGTCGCGGCCCGGCGGGACCTCCAGCCGGTCCACCCGCACGATGGTGTCCACGCCGAGGCCGCCGACGATCAGGATGTCGTAGTCGATCATCCGGTGATGGTGGCAGCACCCCGCCCCGCTCTGCAAGGCTTTGCAGAAACTTGCAAGGGAGGGTGCGGGAGGGCGGCCGTCAGGCCCGGTCCACCGGGGTCAGGTCGTCCAGCAGGTCCTGCTCGTAGGCGATGCCCGGCCGCACCGGGTACTGCGGGGCGACCTGCTCGGCCGGCAGCACCACCGTGGTCAGCGCCTCGGCGCGCCGGGTGGAGCGCCACAGCCGGTACGCCGAGAGCACCGTGCACACCACCAGCAGCAGGTTGCGGGCGGTCAGCACCAGCACCCCGCCCAGCTGGCTATGGTTCACCGCGCCGAACATCACCGGGAACTCCACCGTGGTCAGCACCGACGCCACCAGGACCGGCACCGCCACCGGCCGCTGGCTGCTGCCCCGCACCGTCAGGCACACCGCGACCAGGCCGACCACCCAGATCATGTACTGCGGGGAGATCACCCGGCTGGTCGTGACGAAGATCAGCAGCGCGCACAGCGCCGCGTCGAAGGTGGTCGCCGACGTCCAGCGGGCCGCCCGCAGCCGCCACACCAGCAGCCAGCCGAAGCCCACCACCGACAGCCCGACCATCACCTTGGAGATCACCGGCACCCACGGCCCCAGGAACTCCGTCGAGCCGTAGTTCATCGTCACGGTGCCGTGCCAGGACCCGGCCAGCCGGGCGAAGTGCAGCGGCAGCGCGCCCACCGACTCGATCTCGATGCCGCGCTCCGACTGGAACTTCAGGAACTCGAACGCCCCGTTCATGCCCGCCGTCAGCAGGAAGCCCAGCGCGGCCGCGAACGCCAGCGCCGAGGTCCACACCCGCCGGGTCCGCCGCCCGCGCGGCGAACCGATCAGCGCCAGCAGCGGCCACACCTTCAGCAGCCCGCCCAGGCCCAGCAGCACCCCGCTCAGCGCCGGGCGCCGCAGCATCACCAGCAGGCCCGCGACGGCCAGCGCCGTCACGATGATGTCGTAGCGGCAGTACGCCGTCGGCCCGAGCAGCGGCACGCCCACCACCCAGTACCAGCCGCCCAGGTAGCTGCGGCCCTTGCGGACCCCGGCGCGCATCAGCAGCGCCATCGCGGCCGCGTCCACCACGCCGCAGATCACGAAGAACGACACCAGGTACGACCAGGGCAGCAGCCCCGGCGCCAGGATCACCAGCGCCGCGCCCGGCGGGTACTGCCAGGTCACGTCGTCCAGCGGGAAGGTGCCGGTGCGCAGCACCTCGTACCAGCTGTGGTAGATCACCGAGATGTCGGAACTGACGTCGCCGATCCTCAGGACGTTGACGACCATCAGGACGATCAGCGTCCGGGTCGCCACCCAGCCGGCCGCCAGCGCCCACAGCGGACGGCGGCTCGGCACGGCAACGGCAGGGGACGACGGAGCCACCTGCTCCGCGCCGCCGGCCTCCTCGGCCTGGGCTGACTCCACTGCGCTCCTTCGGGTCGTCGCGTGCGCGTCGGGACACCGGGCACGCCGGGTCCCCACCGGTTGCCTCACCGGTTAAGGAGCGACGCCCCGCCCGAAAGGTTGCGACGGCGGTCCCAACCTTCACCGAACCGTGTCCGAGCCCCCCTTGCGGGGCCCGGGCCGCACCCCGCCGCACTGCGGGGCCGTGTTCCCGGTGAACGGACACGGTGACCTATCGTACGGACCACGCACAGGTAGTCCGAGCACCCCCCGACCGAGCGAGCCGAGGCATGCACAAGACCCTCATCGTCACCAACGACTTCCCGCCCCGGCCCGGCGGCATCCAGACGTTCATCCACAACATGGCCGTCCGGCAGCCCGCGGGCTCGATCGTGGTGTACGCCTCCACCTGGCGCGACGGCCGCGAGGTCGCCGAGTTCGACGCCCGGCAGCCCTTCCCGGTGATCCGCGACCGGACCAGGATGATGCTCCCCACCCCGCGGGTCACCCGCCGCGCCGCCGACCTCCTCCGCGCCGAGGGCTGCACCTCGGTCTGGTTCGGCGCCGCCGCCCCGCTCGGACTGATGGCCCCCGCGCTGCGCCGGGCCGGCGCGCAGCGGCTGCTCGGCATGACCCACGGGCACGAGGCCGCCTGGGCCCAACTGCCGCTCTCCGCCCAACTGCTGCGCCGGGTCGGGGCCGGCACCGACGTGCTGACCTACCTCGGCGAGTACACCCGGTCCCGGATCGCCCGGGCGGTCGGACCGGACGCCGCCCGGCGGATGGTCCGACTGCCGCCCGGCGTCGACGAGACGGCCTTCCGGCCGGACTCCGGCGGCGACGCCGTACGGGCCCGGCTCGGGCTCAGCGAACGGCCGGTGGTGGTGTGCGTGTCCCGGCTGGTGCCGCGCAAGGGCCAGGACACCCTGATCCGCAGCTGGCCGCGGGTGCTCGCCGCCCACCCCGACGCGGTGCTGCTGATCGTCGGCGGCGGCCCCCACCGGGCCGAACTGGAGAAGCTCGTCGACACGGTGGGCGTCCGCCCCTCGGTGGTCCTCACCGGCGAGGTGCCCTGGGAGGAGCTCCCGGCCCACTACGGGGCCGGCGACGTCTTCGCGATGCCCTGCCGCACCCGGCGCGGCGGACTCGACGTCGAGGGCCTGGGCATCGTCTACCTGGAAGCCTCCGCCACCGGGCTCCCGGTCGTCGCCGGGGACTCCGGCGGGGCCCCGGACGCGGTCCGCGAGGGCGAGACCGGGTACGTGGTGCCCGGCAAGGGCGGGGAGACGCTGCTCGCGGAGCGGCTGGTGCGGCTGCTCGGCGACGAGGGCCTGCGACGCCGGATGGGCGAGGCGGGCCGCGCGTGGGTGCACGCGGCCTGGCGCTGGGACACGCTCGCGGAACGGCTCACGGGGGTGCTGCAGGCCCGCTGAGCGCCGCGCTCGGCGGGGCGAGCGCGCCAGCGGGATCGCGGGACGGTGCGAGTTCGTGTCCTGCGGCGCGATCCGGCTGTGCGTGCTCGGTCGGCCGCGCAGTTCCTCGCGCCCCTGTCGGGGCGTCTCCCGGGTGGGCCCTACCGGGTGTAGAGGCTCTCGATCTCGGCGGCGAAGTCCTTGAGGACGACGTTGCGCTTGAGCTTGAGGGAGGGGGTGAGGTGGCCGCCGGCTTCGGTGAAGGTGGTGGTGAGGAGGCGGAACTTCTTGACGGCTTCGGCGTGCGAGACGGCCTGGTTGCCGTCGTCGATCGCGGCCTGGACGGCGGCGAGGAGGTCGGGGTCCTCGCGGAGCTGTTCGACGGTGGCGTCGGCGGGCTTGCCGTTGAGGGCCTTCCAGCGGGGGAAGAACTCGTCGTCGACGGTGACCAGGCAGGCGATGAAGGGCTTGCGGTCGCCGACCACCATGACCTCGCCGACGATCGCGTGGGCGCGGATGCGGTCCTCGATCACGGCGGGGGCGACGTTCTTGCCGCCGGCGGTGACGATGATCTCCTTCTTGCGGCCGGTGATGGTGAGGTAGCCCTCGTCGTCGAGGGTGCCGAGGTCGCCGGTGGCGAACCAGCCGTCGCGGAGGGCGTCGGCGGTGGCGGCGGGGTTGTTCCAGTAGCCGGTGAAGACCTGCGGGCCCTTGAGCAGGACCTCGCCGTCCGCGGCGATCCGGATCGCCGAGCCGGGGAGCGGCTGGCCGACGGTGCCGATCTTGGGCTTGTCGTGCGGGTTGAAGGCGGTGGCGGCGCAGGACTCGGTGAGGCCGTAGCCCTCCAGGACGACGAAGCCGATGCCGCGGTAGAAGTGGCCGAGCCGTTCGCCGAGCGGGGCGCCGCCGGAGATGGCGTAGCGGCAGCGGCCGCCGAGGGCGTTGCGGAGCTTGCCGTAGACCAGCTTGTCGAAGACCGCGTGCTTGATCCGCAGGCCGAGCGAGGGGCCGCCGTCGTCGAGGGCGCGGCTGTAGGCGACGGCGGTGTCGGCGGCGCGGTCGAAGATCCCGCCCTTGCCGTCGGCCTGGGCCTTGGCGCGGGCGGTGTTGTAGACCTTCTCGAACACCCTGGGGACGCCGAGGATCAGGGTCGGCCGGAAGGAGCCGAGCTCCTCGGTGACGTTCTTGATGTCGGAGACGTGGCCGAGCCGGACCGGGGCGATGGCGGCGGCGATCTCGGCGATCCGGCCGAGCACGTGGGCGAGCGGCAGGAACAGCAGGACGGAGGACTCGCCGGTGCGGAACAGTTCGGGCATCCGGGCGGTGACGTTGCCCAGTTCGGCGAGGAAGTTGCCGTGGGTGAGCACGCAGCCCTTGGGGCGGCCGGTGGTGCCGGAGGTGTAGACGAGGGTGGCGGTCGAGTCGGGCCCGGCCAGCCGGCGGCGTTCGGCGATCACGGCGTCGTCCACGCCGGCGCCGGCCCGGGCGAGGGCGGCGACGCCGTCCCGTTCGATCTGCCAGGCGTGCTTCAGCTCCGGCAGTTCGGCGCGGACCCCGTCGACCACGGCGGCGTGCTGGTCGGTCTCGGTGACGACGGCGAGCGCGCCGGAGTCGCCGAGGATCCAGCGGACCTGCTCGGCGGAGGAGGTCTCGTACACCGGGACGGTGACCGCGCCGGCGGTCCAGATCGCGAAGTCGAGCAGCGTCCACTCGTAGCGGGTGCGGGACATCACGGCGACCCGGTCGCCGGGGCCGACGCCGGAGGCGACCAGGCCCTTGGCGACGGCGTGCACCTCGACGAGGAACTGGGCGGCGGTGAGGTCCTGCCACTGCCCGGCGGACTTGCGGCTGAGCACAGCGACGCCCGGGTGGCGCTCCGCGTTCTGGTGGACCAGGTCGGCGAGGTTGCCGTCGCTCGGTACCTGGTAGCGGGCCGGAAGGCTGAACTCGTCGAGCAAGACTGCTCCTCGTCTGCGACGCTGCGGGACGACTGGACGTTACTGCCGGGTAGGCACGTTCGACCAGAGGGGTCGGCCCCGGTGTTCCGATCGTCACACCGCAGGTCGGACGTGCGGGGCGGCCGAATCGAACCCTACGGCAGCCCGGAGGTGACCCGCCGGTAGGTGCCCGCGCGGGAAGCGGGCGGCCCCGCCCGCGATAGCCTCTGCTGGGCGCACAGCAGCACAGGGAGATCGCGGAGGCCGCAATGGCGGAGCACACCAGGTCGAGCATTGTCATCGACGCCACCCCGGCCGAGGTCATGGCGGTGATCGCCGACTTCGCCGCGTACCCGCAGTGGACCGGCGAGGTCAAGGAGATCGACGTCCTGGAGGCCGGGCCCGACGGCCGCGCCGCCAAGGTGCGGCTGCTGCTGGACGCCGGGGCGATCCGCGACGAGCACACCCTCGCCTACACCTGGGACGGCGACCGCGAGGTCAGCTGGACCCTGGTCAGCAGCCAGATGCTGCGCGCCCTGGACGGCTCGTACGCGCTCGCCCCCGCCGGGAAGGGCACCGAGGTCACCTACCAGCTGGCCGTGGACGTCAAGATCCCGATGCTCGGCATGATCAAGCGCAAGGCCGAGAAGGTCATCATCGACCGGGCACTGGCCGGGCTGAAGAAGCGCGTGGAGGGCTGACCGGGCCCGTGGCCACCCGCACCGTACTGGTCAGCGGCCCGGAGTCCGGCCGGATCGCCGCCGCCACCGCCCTGCACCACGCCCGGCAGGGCAGCGACACCCTGCTGCTGGCCGCCGACGACCCGCACCGCGCGGTGGACGACCTGCTCGGCGTCCGCCTCGGACCCGAACCCGTCGAACTGGAACGGCACCTGGCGGCCGCCCGGCTCGACGAGCAGGCCGCCTTCCGGGCCGCCCTGGACGGCTACCGCGACCGGCTCGCCCCCGCGCTCGACCTGATCGGCGCCCAGCCGCTCGACCCCGAGGAACTCGCCCCGCTCCCCGGCACCCGCGCCCTCGCCCTGCTGCGCGCGCTGCCCCGGGCCAAGGCCGAGGTGCTGGTGGTCGCCGCGCCGCCGCCCGCCGAACTGATCGCCACCCTCGCGCTGCCCGCCCAGCTGGAGCGCTACCTCGCCCGGCTGCTGCCCGAACAGCGCCAGGCCGCCCGCGCGCTGCGCCCGCTGCTGGCCAACCTGGCCGGCCTCCCGCTGCCCACCGACCGGCTGTTCGAGGCCCGGGCCGCCGCCTCCGCCGCGCTCGCCGAGGCCGCCGCCGCGATCACCGCCCCCGGCACCACCGTCCGCCTCGTACTGGACGCCGCCCGCCCCGCGCCCCGCGCGCTGGCCCGGATCCGGGCCGGACTCGCCCTGCACGGCCTGCCGCTGGACGCGGTGGTCGCGCACGGCGCGCTGCCCGCCGCCGCGGCTGGCTCCGCGGACCCCTGGCTGGCCGCGACGGCCGCCCGGCAGGACGAGCAGCTCGCCGCCGTCGCCGAACGGCTGGGCGAGGTGCCGGTGCTGGTCGCCCGGCAGCCCGACGGCGGCCTGGAGGCGCTCGCCGAACGCCTCTACGCCACCGGCGCCCCCCGGCCGCCCGCCCCCGCCGACCCCCGGGTCGAGGACCGGCTGGCCGCCGACAACCAGCTGCTCTGGCACCTGCCGCTGCCCGGCGCCGACCGGGGCGAGCTGGAACTGCTGCGCCGCGGCGACGAGTTGGTGCTCGGCGTCGGAGGTTACCGGCGGGTCCTGGCACTCCCGTCCGCGCTGCGCCGTTGCACGGTCAGCGGGGCCGGGCTGGCGGACGGGGTGCTGTCGGTGCGGTTCACGCCCGACCCCGCGCTCTGGCCGCGCGGGTAGCCGGGCGGACGGGACCGTACGGGTCGAACGGGTTGGACGGATGGGGAGTGGCACGGTGAGCACCGAACAGCAGCAGGAACAGCAGGAGCAGGAGCGGGAACGGCCGGGCGGGGCGGGGGAGTTCGCGCCGTTGGTCGAGGAGGTGCGCAGGTTCGCCGCCGCGGTGGGCGTCAAGGCGGTGGAGATCGGCGGCCGGCTGCGCGAGTCCAACCCCGAGGTGTACGGCCACCTCGCGGCCGCGGGCGGGGAGTTGCTGGCCGCCTACCGGGCCGCCGTCGTCCGGCACGAGCGGAACTGGTCCGCGCCCCGACGCGCGGAGGCCGAACGGGTGGACCTGGACGGGGCCGCCGAAGGGCCCGACAAGTAATCAAACCGGCCGAACAGTGGCGTCACGCTACGGTCACGGCTCACTACCGAGCGGTACCGTTGGTATGACTTCTGAAGGCACCATGACCAATGGATCGGCAATTGCCTTCGAATAATGTACGCCTGGCTGTATACGCGGAGACCCCTCAGCGGGTACGGTTCCGCTGAGCGGGAACGAGTGAATAGCTGAGGGACACATGGCTCTGACCATCGGCGTGGACGTCGGCGGTACCAAGATCGCAGCAGGCGTGGTCGACGAGTCCGGCGAGATTCTGGCCAAGACCCGGGTGCCGACCCCGGCCGACCCCCAGTGGGCGGTCGATGCGATCGCCCAGGGCGTACGGGAGTTGAAGGAGCAGTACCCCGACGTCGCGGCGGTCGGTGTCGGCGCCCCCGGGTTCGTCAACCGGGACCGCTCCACCGTCCTGATGGCGCCCAACATCGCCTGGGAGAACGAGCCCCTCAAGCAGCGGGTCGAGGAGCTCACCGGCCTGGAGACCGTCGTCGAGAACGACGCCAACTGCGCCGCCTGGGCCGAGTTCCGGTTCGGCGCCGCCGCCGAGTACGAGGACATGGTCCTGATCACCGTCGGCACCGGCATCGGCGGCGGCATCGTCCTCGACGGCCGGCTGCACCGCGGCCGGTTCGGCGTGGCGGGCGAGATCGGCCACCTCAACATGGTTCCGGACGGCCTGGAGTGCGGCTGCGGCGGCCACGGCTGCTGGGAGCAGTACGGCTCCGGGCGCGCGCTGCGCCGCTACGGCCGCGAGCGCGCCGCCGCCGACCCGATCGCCGGCAAGCGGATGCTCGAACTCAACGACGGCGTCGCCGAGACCATCCGCGGCATCCACATCACCGAGGCCGCCGCGGAGGGCGACGCGCTGGCGCTGTCCTGCTACGCGGAGCTGGCCGACTGGCTCGGCCGCGGCATGGCCGACCTCGCCGCGCTGTTCGACCCGGGCGTCTTCGTCCTCGGCGGCGGCGTCTCCGACTCCGGCAACCTGCTGCTCGACCCGGTCACCGACAGCTTCCACAAGTACCTGACCGGCGGCCCGGCCCGTCCGGTCGCCAACGTGGTGCTGGCGTCGATGGGTTCGGCCGCGGGCATCGCGGGCGCGGCGGACCTGGCGCGGGTCTGACCCCGGCACCGGGCAGCACGGCTGGAGCACGCACCGCGAGGCCGCGACGGGTGGCAAGTCACCGCCCCCGTCGCGGCCTTGCCGTTCCCGCCGCGCGCTCCCCGGGCCCCTGAAATCGCGCCCCGGGTTTGTTACTGTCGGTCAGGTGACGGACACTGGGGTTGCGTTGGCGTCGTCCGGGGCGGAGCCGGACGGGGCGCGACGGGTACGGGTGCTGAGCTACAACGTGCGGTCGCTGCGCGACGACCGGGCCGCGGTGGCCCGGGTGATCCGGGCCTGCGAGCCGGACGTGGTGTGCGTGCAGGAGTCGCCGCGGTACTGGAAGACCGAGAAGGCCGCGGCCTGGCTGGCGCACGAGACCGGGCTGGTGATCCTCGCCGGGGGCGGGCGGGTGGCGGCGGGCCCGCTGCTGCTCGGCAACCTGCGGGTCGACCTGCTGGAACTGCGGGACGTGCTGCTGCCGAAGACCCGGGGACTGCACGCGCGCGGCTTCGCGAGCGCGCTGCTGCGGATCGGCGGGAGCCGGCCGTTCTCGGTGACCAGCTGTCACCTGAGCCTCGAACCGGCCGAGCGGCTGCGGCAGTTCGCCCTGCTGCGGGGTCAACTGCGGCCGGGGGAACCGGGGGTGATCGCCGGAGACTTCAACGAGCCGCCGGAGGGCCCGGGTTGGCGCGGCCTCGCGGCGGAGCTGACCGACGCGCACGCGAAGGCGCCCTGGGGCGGCACGTACACCTCGGTGCCCAAGCAGCCCTACCAGCGGATCGACGGGGTGTTCGCCACGCCGGACGTCGAGGTGCTCGGCTGCGGCGTGCCGTACCCGCTGCCGGGCGTCGCGGAGGCGGACCTGCGGGCCGCCACCGACCACCTGCCGGTGCTGGCGGCGCTGCGGATCCCGGCGCCGGAGTGAATGCGCCCCAGTGGCCCTTGGCGGCCCCGAGCGGCCCTCGGCGGCCCTCGGCGGCCCCCGCCCGGGGCCGAGCGGTCCGTCGGACTCCCGGGCGCGGCACGGCCGTTCAGACGACGGCGCCGCCGTTCGGGTCCTCCGGCTCGTCCTCGTCGCGGTCCTTCATCCGGGCCACCAGGGTGCCGAAGCCGCCGAGGAAGGACAGCAGGCCGACCCAGGCGGGCCAGCCGGAGACCTCGTGCCAGACCACGGCGTCGAACAGCAGCAGCGCGGGGCCGCCCAGGACGGCCAGCCAGGCGAACTTGGCGGTGGTGTCGGCGGGGGGCAGCGGCGGCGGCTCCGGCGGGACGAAGTGCCCCTCGTCCGGGTCCTCGGCGGGCGAGTAGTCGCGCGGGCCGTCGCCCGGGCGGGGGACCGGGCGCGGGGTGAAGTCGCCCAGGCCGCCGTTGCTGGTGGTCGGCGCGGTCGGCCCGCGCCGCTCCGGCCCGCGCTCCCGCTCGTGCTGCGCGCGCAGGTTCTCGACCTCGGGCCAGGCCGGGTCGGTGAGGTCGACCGGGTCGTCGAACTGGGCCACCAGCGCGGCGAAGATCGCGTCCTGTTCGGCCTGGCTGCCCCCGGCGGGGCGGCGCGGGACCGGCGCGGGCGCGGCCCCGGCGGCCTCCGGCTCGGCCGCCTGGGCGTCCTCGCGGGGCAGGTCCTCGTCGTCGTTCGCCTTGCTGGTCTCGTTCACATCCGGCCTTTCAACCCGAGTGGTTCCCGGCATCGACCGCCGCTGCCGGGGCCAGCCGCCGGACGAAGTCGAGGCTCGCCCCGAAGATCAGACCGGCGTCGTGGTCCAGCGTGGCCACGTGGAAGCTGCGCTCCAGCAGCAGCTCCGTCACATCGGTCGAGGATATCCGGGCGAGCACGGTGGCCGAGTTGCGCGGCGAGACCACGTGGTCCTGCGGACTGTGCAACAGCAGAACCGGCTGGGTCACCGAGGGCATTCCCGCCCGGACGGCCTTCCACAGCCGGGCCAGTGACCAGGCGGCGTGCAGCGGGACGCGGTCGTAGCCGACCTCGGCGGCGCCGGGCCGGGCGATGTCGCCGGCCACGCCCGGGAGCGAGGGGAGCAGGTGGCGCAGGAGCGGAAGAAGCACCGTCGCGGGGTTGTCGGAACGCACCGAGGGGTTGACGAGCACCAGTCCGGAGACCCGGTCGCCCTGCTCCGCGGCCAGCCGCAGGGCCAGCGAACCGCCCATCGAGAGCGCGCAGACGAAGACCCGCCCGCACTCGGCGGCCAGTTCCTCGAAGGCGGTCTCCACGGTGGCGTACCAGTCCTCCCAGCGGGTGGGCTGGAGGTCCTGCCAGCGGGTGCCGTGGCCGGGCAGCAGCGGGACGGACACGGTCAGGCCCGCGTCGGCGAGGTGCTCGGCCCACGGGCGCATGGACTGCGGGGAACCGGTGAAACCGTGCACCAGCAGCACGCCGACCGGACCGCCCGCTCGGCGGTACGGCTCGGCACCCGGCAACAGCGGCATGCGGGACTCCTGGAGGTGCGGTCAGGGTGAGGGTGGCTCGATGGTCCCACGGGCGGGATGCCCCGTACAGGGGCCCGGTGCGCGGACGGACGGTTCGCCGGTGCACCGGGCGGCAGGCGGGGGCATTAGGATCGTCCGGTCCGCACCTCAGGAGGCTCCGGTTGTTCTACCGACTGATGAAGATGATCGTCGCGCCGCTGCTGCGGATCTTCTTCCGGCCGTGGATGGAGGGCGAGGAGAACATTCCGGACGAGGGTCCGGCCATCCTCGCCAGCAACCACCTTTCGTTCTCCGACTCGTTCTTCCTGCCGGCCCTGCTCAAGCGCCGGGTGACCTTCATCGCGAAGGCCGAGTACTTCACCACGCCCGGCATCAAGGGCCGGCTGACCGCCGCCTTCTTCAAGGGCGTCGGCCAGCTGCCGGTGGACCGCTCGGGCGCCCGCGGCGCCGGTGAGGCGGCGATCCGCAGCGGCATCGCGGTGGTCGAGCGCGGCGAGGTCTTCGGCGTCTACCCCGAGGGCACCCGCTCGCCCGACGGCAAGCTGTACCGCGGCAAGGTCGGCGGCCTGGCCCGGGTCGCGCTGGCCACCGGCGCCCCGGTGATCCCGGTCGCGATGATCGACACCGAGAAGGTGCAGCCGCCCGGCCAGGTGATGCCCAACTTCGGTGTCCGGCCCGGCATCCGGATCGGCCGCCCGCTCGACTTCTCCCGCTACCAGGGCATGGAGAACGACCGGTTCATCCTGCGCTCGGTCACCGACGAGGTGATGTACGAGATCATGCGGCTGTCCGGCCAGGAGTACGTGGACATCTACGCGACCGCCGCCAAGCGGCAGCTCGCCGAGGAGAAGAAGGCCGCGGACGCCGACCGCAAGGCGCAGCAGAAGGCCGAGAAGGCCGAAGCGGCCGAGGCGGAGAAGGCCGCCGGGGCGGACAAGACCGCCGAGCCGGAGAAGGCCGACGGCGCCGCGGACGGAAAGGCCGCCGAGGGCGGTAAGGCCGCCGAGGGCGGGAAGGCCGACGGGGCCTGACGGGTCGTCACGGGGGAGTGCGGGGGGAGTTCGGACGATGGAGGACCACAGACCCGTCGCGGTGCCGCACCGGGCGCCACCCCGGCCGGCCCGGCCCGGGCCGGCCG
>NZ_JBSGET010000042.1:0-54120 GCF_053603035.1 Kitasatospora sp. NPDC004272
GCGCAGCGCGGCAGCGGCCCGGGCGGAGAGCACCGCGGCCGTCGCGGCGGGGCCGAGCAGCGGTCCGGCGTCCAGGACCGTCGTCCCGGCGGGGGCGTCCGGCCCGGCGGGCGGCAGGAAGGAGGCGGGGAGCACCGCGACCTGACGGGCCCCCAGCAGCGCGCAGCGCCGCACGGCCTCGGCCGGGTCGGGGTCGCCGCCGGTCAGCGCGCACTCCACCAGCCGGTGCCGCCCGTACCGGCGCACCAGGTGGGCGACCCGGTACAGCTCGGCGTCCTGGTACGGGTCGCCGCCGGGGGCGGTGAGCAGCAACGCGGCCGCGTCGGGGACGGTGGCGGCGGCGGCGCGCAGCCAGCCGGTCAGGTGCCCGGCGTCGCCGAACGGGTCGGCGACGGCGAGCACCCCGGCCGAGGGGTCCGCGCGGTGCGCCTCCGGCGGCAGGGCGCGGACGGTGCGGGCGGTGTCGGCGACCAGTTCGGGGTCGCGGCCGAGCGTCATCGGGACGACGGCGGTGTCCTGCCGGGCGGGGCGGGCGGCGAGCGCCCGGTAGAGCTCGCGGCCACTGGTGACCACGGTGGTGTCCGGTCCGGCGAGGTGGCGCAGGGCGCTGCCGTGCCCGGACTCGTACCCGCAGACCGCCAGCACGTGGGCGCGGGTGCCGGACACCGTCAGCCCCCGATGGGGTCGTGCACGGAGACCAGCTTGGTGCCGTCGGTGAACGAAGCCTCGACCTGGAGCAGCGGCAGCATCTGCCGCACCCCGTCCATGCAGGCGTCGGCGCCGAGGACGTGCCGGCCGAGTTCCATGCAGTCGGCGACGGACCTGCCGTCCCGGGCGGCTTCCAGGATGGCTTCGGTGATCAGGGCGACGGCTTCGCTGTAGTTCAGCTTGAGGCCGCGTCCCTGGCGCTTGCGGGCCAGGTCCGCGACCACGTAGACGACCAGTTTGTCGATCTCGCGGGGTGCGAGGTTCATCGGCGGGTGCCTTCCTCGGGACGGGGGGACGGGACGGCGGGAACGGGACGGCGGGGGCGGGGGCGGGTCAGGCGGTGGCGGCCCGCAGCCGGGGCAGTTGCGGGACGGCGGCGAGCAGCGCCCAGGTGGTGAGGATGAACGGCCAGGTGAAGGTGTGGCCGTCGAAGGGTTTGAAGAACGAGGTGATCGCGGCGGTCAGGCCGGTGGACAGGGCCGCGCCGAACAGCGCGTAGCCCGCGTTCCACGGGGTGCCCGCCAGGAACACGGCACCGAGGGCGATGCCGACCAGGACGGCGTTGTAGCCGTAGATCCCCGAGGAGATCTGCGCGGTGGGCGCGCCGAGCGCCCAGGCGGAGACGATGCCGGCCACCGAGCCGAGCGCGGCGGCGAGCACCACCCGGACGCCCGCGCAGGCCAGGCCGACCAGCATGATCAGGCCGACGTACCAGCTGTCCACCAGGAAGACCTGCGAGACGTTGCCGAAGAAGGCGTGCCACAGGTCGGAGAAGGTGATGCCGGTGTCGCCGCTGGTGGGCTCGGCGACGGGGGCGGGGGCGCCGTGCCAGATCCGGTCGAAGGAGGGGGCGCCGAGCACCATCACGCCGGAGACGATGCAGAACGGAGCCGTCAGCGCGGTCAGCCCGTAGGGCTTCAGCAGGGTGGTGAGCGCGGCGGTCAGGACGGTGCACAGCACGCAGCCGACGACGGTGAGGACGTACGTGGCGGGGTGGTTGCCGAGCGAGCCGATCAGGGCGATGCCGGTGAGGCAGCCCGAGTAGCCCTGCAGGCCGAGCGCGACGGAGCCGCGGTCGACGCCGAACGCGTACGCGGCGGCGGTGGAGATCAGCGTGCCGAGGGTCGCGAACAGGCCGACCTTCCAGCCCGCCGCCCACAGCCCCGCGAGGATGAACGCGCCGGTGAGCAGCTGCGGTTGCAGGTCGACCTGGCCGACGCCGCGCAGCGAGGCCGCGAGGTAGGCCAGCGGTTCGCGCTCCAGGGGACCGCGTCCACCCGTTTCGGCCGCTCGTGTCACTTGTTCTCCGGAAATGTCCCAGGACTTGCGGTTCAGGTGAAATACGCTGTTGTGCACCGTAGATGACTGCGCGTCACTTCTATCCCGGTTCGGCCGGACGGCCGGACGGGCCAACCGCGTGTTCGCGATTGTTCGCCTGATCGGCCCACGGCGGCCCCCGGAGGATCCCGATGACCAACCCGTACCTCGACCCGGCCCACCACCGGGCCCGGCCCCCCGGCCACGCCCACTCGGAGCACGCCCCGGGCCGGCAGCTGCCGGTGGTGGCCGCGGTCGCGGCGGGCGGGGCGCTCGGCGCGGGCGCCCGCTACGGGGTGGAGCGGCTGTGGCCGACGACCGGCACCGCGTTCCCGTGGCCGATCCTCACCGTCAACGCGGTGGGGTGCCTGGTGATGGGCGCCCTGATGACGGTGCTGGCCGCGCGGTTCCCCCGGCACAAGAGGATGGCGGGCGCCCTGCTGGGCACCGGCTTCCTCGGCGGGTTCACCACCTTCTCCCACTACACGGACAACGTGCGGGAGCTGGTGCGCGGCGACGCCTACGGCACCGCCGCGGCCTACCTGCTGCTGACGGTGGCGGCGGCACTGGCCGGCGTGGCCCTCGGCGTGTTCGCGGCCCGGGCCGCGGTGGGCGTCCCGGCGCACCAGGAGGCGTCCGGTGCTCGCTGACTGGCTGCTCGTGCTGCTCGGCGGCCTGGCCGGCGCGCCGGTCCGCTACCTGACCGGGGTGGCCGTCAAGTCCCGGGTGCACAGCCCGTTCCCGTACGGGACGCTGGCCGCCAACGCCGCGGCCTGCCTCCTGCTCGGCTTCCTCTCCGAGGCGGCGCTGCGCGGGCACCTGGGCGCCCACGGACTGCTGCTGCTGGGCACCGGCTTCTGCGGGGCGCTCTCCACCTGGTCGACCTTCTCCTACGAGGTGTTCACGCTGGCCTCCACCCGGCGGGTGGCGCTGTCCGGGCTGTACCTGGCGGTGTCGGTACTGGTCGGCACGGCGCTGTCGTTCGCGGGCGCGGGAGCGGCGGGCGCCCTGCGCTGACGGCGCGCCGTGGAGTGGACACAGTGCCAACCCGCTGTGGACGCACGGCCAACCCGCGGCCGTCCCGGCTGGCTAACGTGGTCCACGCGAAGAAGGCCCTCGCCGCTCGGGGCGCTTCGCGGTCGACGTGCTGCCACCCGATGGGGGGATTCACCGGTGGTTGAGGGGACACGTCGAACGGTACGGGCCTGTCGACCGGATCGCCCCCGATCCGGTCGACGGGCCTCTTCGCGCTGACGGCGCCCCGGCTCAACCGGCGGTGCGGCGGCCCAGGTAGGTGAGGGGGCCGGGGTCGGGGACGGCGATGGGGTGGAAGCCGAGGCGGTCGTAGAAGGCGCGGGCCGCGGTGTTGGCGGTGACCATGCCGAGGTGAACCCGGGGGACGCCCTTGGCGGCCAGCGCGGCCAGCAGGGTGTGCATCAACTCCCGCCCGTGGCCCGCCCGCTGGTGGCTGGGGAGCAGGTCGATGTGCAGGTGGGCGGGGTAGTCGGCGAGTTCGGGCAGCAGCAGCCGCTCGGGGGTGTGCATCAGGTGGAGCATCACCTCGTCGGGGGTGGCCGGTTCGCCGGTGAGCGGCGGGTAGCGGTCGGCGAGGGTGGGCAGCCACTCGTCCCGGAAGCGGCGGACGAACGCCGGGGTGTCGGCGGT
The DNA here is from genome assembly GCF_053603035.1 of Kitasatospora sp. NPDC004272. Classification (NCBI taxonomy): domain Bacteria; kingdom Bacillati; phylum Actinomycetota; class Actinomycetes; order Kitasatosporales; family Streptomycetaceae; genus Kitasatospora; species Kitasatospora sp. NPDC004272. Next base: position 3,691 of record NZ_JBSGET010000042.1, read on the forward strand.
CGCCAGCACGTAGCCGACCGCGCGCCCGCCGTCGTCCAGCACGAACGCCAGGTCCGGTTCCAGGGCGGCGTACGGGGCGGCGAAGATGTTCGGGAGCAGTTCGTGGTCCGGGTAGGTCTGCCGGGAGTCGCCGCCGTTCTCGGCGGTGCGCACGCAGATGTCGAACAGGGCGGCCCGGTCGGCGGGCCGGTAGGGGCGGACGGCGGGGCGGGGCGGGAGCTGGCTCATGCCGCGCATCCTGCTGTCGAAACCTCCGTTCGGCAAGGGGGTTGATCTCCCGTCAGACCGCCATCGCCAGCATCAGCGGCGCCGCCCGGACGACCAGCAGTTCGGCGGCCTCGCGCAGCCGGTGCGCCTGGGCGACGGGCAGCGAGGTGGCCAGGCAGCCGACGGTGCTCCCGGCGACCACCGGGACGGCCGCGCACACCGTGTCCATCGAGTACTCCTGCAGGTCCAGCACGGGGACGGTGGCGGGCTGCCGGTCGAGCCGCTGCAGCAGCCGGTCGGTGCCGGTGATGGTGCGGGCGGTCAGCGGGGCCGCCGGGTGGCGGGCGAGGTGGTCGAGCCGGGCGTCGTGGTCGAGCTGCGCGAGCAGGCACTTGCCGATCGCGGAGGCGTGCGCGGTGGCCCGGAAGTCCGCCCACTCGTGCACGGCCGGGGCGTCCTCGTCCGCGCACACCGCCTCCACCGAGAGCTCCCCGTCGTGGTAGCGGCTGAAGTACACGGCCGCGCCCAGTTCGTCGCGCAGCTCCTCCAGCCGGTGGTTCAGCCGGGCCCGGACCATCGGTTCCCGCTGCTGCGCCCCCAGCAGGGTGCAGGCCCCGCCGAGCGCCCAGCCGCCCTCCAGCCGGACCAGGTACCCTTCGGTCTCCAACTCCTCGGCGATCAGCCGCACCTGGGCCTCCGGCAGGGTCAGCTCCCGGGCCAGTTCGGCCGCCGTCGCACCCTGCGGCCGGCGGTCCACCGCCTCCAGCAGGCGCAGCGCCCGGCGCAGCACCCCGAACGGGCCCGCCCCGCCGCCGCCCGCCCCCGGCAGCCCGTCGCGCCGTCCCCCGCCGCGCACCGTGGACATGGCCTGACCCCCTCCCGCCGGCACCGCCTCCCTCTCAGCGTAGGGGCCGCACCGCTCCCGCACCGGCCCCTCACCGGTTTTTCGCCCCCGCGGACCGGTCCCCCTTGACAGGCATATGCCCCGACGGGGCGGGCCCGGTCCCCGACGGGCGCGGCGCCCGCCGGGGACCGGGGCTTGACGCTTCGTCAGTCCTCCTTCGCCGAGCGGAGTTCCGTGACTGCGGCGGCCAGTCGGGCGCCGTACTCCGGGTCGGCGGCGTGGAAGTGGGCGAGGTTGCGCTCGACCACGTCGTCCCGGCCGACCTGGGCCAGCGAACCGGCCAGGTTGGCGATCAGGCGGGACTTCTCGGCCGCCGTCATCAGCCGGTAGAGCTCCCCGGCCTGGAAGAAGTCGTCGTCCTTGCCGTGCGCGGGCGTGGCGTAGGTGCCGGTGTGGCCGGAAACCGGCTGCGGGGCGTGCAGGGCCTCGTCGGTCTGGGCCGGGCCGCCGTACGAGTTGGGCTCGTAGTTCTTGTTGCGGCCGTTCGGGTTGAGCGCGGCGTAGCCGTCCTGGCCGTAGTTGGCGGCCTCGGCGGCGCGCGGGGCGTTGACCGGCAGCTGGGTGTGGTTGACGCCGAGCCGGTAGCGCTGGGCGTCGGCGTAGGCGAACAGGCGGCCCTGGAGCATCTTGTCGGGCGAGGGGCCGATGCCGGGCACGAAGTTGTTCGGCGAGAACGCGGCCTGCTCGACCTCGGCGAACACGTTCTCCGGGTTGCGGTTGAGCACCAGCCGGCCGACCTTGACCAGCGGGTAGTCGGCGTGCGGCCACACCTTGGTCAGGTCGAACGGGTTGAACCGGTAGTCCGCGGCGTCCTCGACCGGCATCAGCTGCACGTACAGCGTCCAGGACGGGAACACCCCGCGCTCGATCGCCTGGTGCAGGTCGCGCTGGTGGCTGTCGGCGTCGCCGCCGGCGGTCTGCGCGGCCTGCTCGGCGTCCAGCGAGCGGACGCCCTGGTTGGTCTTGAAGTGGTACTTCACCCAGTGCGCCCGGCCCTCGGCGTTGACCCACTGGTAGGTGTGCGAGCCGAAGCCGTTCATGTGCCGGTAGGAGGCCGGGATGCCGCGGTCGCCGAACAGCCAGGTGATCTGGTGGGTGGAGGCCGGCGAGTGCGCCCAGAAGTCCCAGACGTTGTCGGGCTCCTGGATGCCGGTGTACGGGTCGCGCTTCTGCGAGTGGATGAAGTCCGGGAACTTCAGCGGGTCCTTGATGAAGAACACCGGGGTGTTGTTGCCGACCAGGTCGTAGTTGCCCTGCTCGGTGTAGAACTTCACCGCGAAGCCGCGCGGGTCGCGCACCGCGTCGGTCGAGCCGAGCGCACCCGCGACGGTGGAGAAGCGCAGGAACAGCTCGGTGCGCTTGCCGACCTGCGAGAGGAACGCCGCCTCGGTGTACCGCGAGACCTCGTCGGTCACCTCGAAGTACCCGTACGCACCCGACCCGCGGGCGTGCACCACCCGCTCCGGGATCCGCTCCCGGTTGAACCGGGCCAGCTTCTCCAACAGGTGCTGGTCCTGCACCAGCAGCGGGCCGTACTCGCCGGCCGAGGCGCTGTTCTGGTTGTCGGCGACGGGCGCGCCGGACTCGGTGGTGAGGGTTCTGGGCATGCGTGGTCCTTGCGTTCGGCAGATGGTTCGGGAGGAGGCAGGGGCTCGGGGAACGGCGAGTCCGTGCTGCTGGTGGCCGGAGCCCAGCGGAGGTCGGGGCTGCTGCGTGTGGGGAACGGCACCGGGAACAGCTGCGCGCCCTCAAACGCCTTCGTACAGCGGCCGGATGGCCGTCGCGTCGGTGAGCGGGCGGGCCTCGGCGAGGTCGGTCGGCAGGCCGGCCGCGGCGAGGGCCTCGCGGGCCTCCGGCAGCGGGATCGCGTTGAACCAGCGCAGCGCGAGCGCGTCCTGCCCGGCGGGGGTGAGGCGGCCGGTGAGGCGCAGCCGGGCGAGGCCGCCGTCGGGGTAGACGTTGATCCGGACGTGGGTGACGGGGGTGCCCGCCGGGAGCCGGTAGCGGTGGCGGGTGTCGGGCTGCAGCCGGGTGCGCGGCAGCAGGACGGTCTCCTGCTCGCCGTCGGTGCCGACGAGTTCGGCCCAGCCGGGGGCGTTGGCGACGAAGCAGGAGGTGTCCACCTCCGCCGCCAGCACCTCGCCGCCCCCGGCCAGGGCCACTCGCACCCAGTCGTTGGCCTTGTCGCGCCGACGCCGGGTCTCCCAGCCGTCGCCCATGACGGAGGCTCGGCCGGGAGCGTTCAGGTTGTGCGGGGAGGAGAAGTAGCGGTCGGAGGCGGCCTCGGCGACGCCGCCGTGCTCCTGGGCGGCCAGGTCGAAGGTGAGGCCGGCCAGGTCGCGCGGGTCGGGCAGCACCTCGCCGTGCACGCGCAGCCGGGCGACGCCGCCGTCCGGCCAGATGTTGAGGCGGACGTGGGTCCAGCGGCCGGGGTGGTCGACCGGGAACCGGTGCGCGGTGTCGCCCTTGAGCGCGGTGCGCGGGACGAGGTCGGTCCAGTCGGCGGCGGCGAGTTCCTCCGGCGAGGGGTGGCCGGGCACCGAGGCGGCCTGGACGGACGCGGTCTCGGGGTAGTTGCCGGTGAAGTGCGCGGTGTCGACGACCACGCCGCGGATCCGGCCCGCGACGCCGAGCCGGACGACCGCCCAGTCGTGGTCCTCGTCGGTGGGGTGCGGCTGCTCGGCGCTGGCGCCGCGGCGGCGCCGGGACTCCCAGCCGTCCATGATCTGGCCCTTGTGGCCGAAGGTGTGCGGGCGGAACTCGGCGGGGGCGGCGACCAGCAGGTTCTCGGCGTCCGCGAAGGTGTCCTCGTTGGTGGCGACCACGCCCGCGCCGAGCAGCCGGGAGGCCAGGTCGACCAGCTCGGTGAACGGCGCGTTCGAGGTCAGGTCAGTACTCAACTGATGCTCCTTCTTCCAGCGTTGTGGTGTCTGCGGGGTCAGGGTCGGACGATCTGCCGGCCGTGCGGGGCGCCGTCGGGGTCGACGGGCCGCCCGCGCAGCCAGGTGCGGTGGACCAGCCCGGCGAGGGTGCGGCCCGCGTACGGGGTGACCGGGTTCTTGTGGTGGAGGCGCTCGGCGCGGACGGTCAGTTCGCCGTCCGGGTCGAAGGCCACCAGGTCGGCGTCGTACCCGGGCGCGATGGCGCCCTTGGTGCCGGTCAGGCCGACCAGTGCGGCGGGGCCGGCGGCCATCCAGCGGACCACGTCCGCCAGGGTGTGGCCGCGGCGGCGGGCCTCGGTCCAGACGGCGGGCAGGCCCAGTTGGAGGGAGGCGATGCCGCCCCAGGCGGCGGCGAAGTCGCCGCTGCCGCCGTGCCGGGCGAGGAGTTTGAGCGCGGGGGTGGAGGGCGAGTGGTCGGAGACCACGGCGGCGAACTCGCCGTCCGCGAGGGCCTGCCAGAGCAGGTCGCGGTTGGACTCGTCGCGGATCGGCGGGCAGCACTTGAAGGCGGTGTCCCCGTCGGGGACCTCCTCGGCGGCCAGCGTCAGGTAGTGCGGGCAGGTCTCGGCGGTGACGTCGACGCCGTCCGCCCGGGCGCGGCGCAGCAGCGGCAGCACGGCGGCGGAGGAGACGTGCAGGACGTGCACCCGGGCGCCGGTGCGGCGGGCGGCGGCCAGCAGGGCGCCGACGGCGGCGGCCTCGGCGTCGTCCGGGCGGGAGGCCAGGAAGTCGCGGTAGTGGGTGCCGGGCACCTGGGGGGCGGCGTCCAGCACGGCCGGGTCCTCGGCGTGGATGATCGCCAGGGCGCCGATCCGGGCCTGCTCGGCGAGCGCGGACTCCAGGTCGGCGGGGGTGGCCAGGTGCGGGAACTCGTCCACCCCGGACGGGGCGAGGAACGACTTGAAGCCGAACACGCCCCGCTGGTGCAGGAGTTCGAGCTGGTCGGTGTTGCCGGGGACGGCGCCGCCCCAGAATCCCAGGTCGACCCACGCCTGGCCCTCGGCGGTCTTCCGCTTGGCGTCGAGGCCCGCGACCGTGGTGGTCGGCGGGATCGAGTTGAGCGGCATGTCGACGACGGTGGTGACGCCGCCGGCCGCGGCGGCCTTCGTCGCGGAGGCGAAGCCCTCCCAGTCGGTCCGGCCGGGCTCGTTGACGTGCACGTGGGTGTCGACCAGGCCGGGCAGCAGCGCGAGGGCGCCGAGGTCGGTGAGCCGGCGGCCGTCGGCCGGCAGGGTGCCGTGCGGGGCGACCCGCTCGATCCTCCCGGCCCGGACCAGCACGTCGGCGGGGCGTTCGCCGTCCGGCAGGACCACCCGCCGGGAGCGGATCACCGCGTCGTCGATGGGCATGGGGGAACCTCCGAGCGTCGTGGGGAGCGGGGGTGGGTCGAAGGAGTGCTGGGAGCCTAGGCTCGCCTTCAACAAAACGTCAATGTGTGAACGTACGAGAGCGCGACGGGCCGTCAGCGCGGCCACGGCGGCCCTTCCCGGGGCGGCAGTACGGCCGTCAGCGCAGCAGCGCGACCGCCAGCCGCTCCCCCGCCAGCTCGGCCAGCTCGCCCGCCCGGGCCATCGACTCCGCCGGACCGCCCGCCAGGTCGGCCAGCGCCAGCGCCGCGACGAAGCCCGCCGACCGCCACTCCCGCTCGGCCAGCTCCAGCCGCCCGGCCACCGCCGCCACCGGCACCCCGGCCCGGGCGGCCGCCGCGGCCACCCCCGCCGGGGCCTTGCCGTGCAGGGTCTGCGCGTCCAGGCAGCCCTCGCCCGTCACCACCAGGCGCGCCCCGCGCACCGCCCGCTCGAAGCCCAAGAGCTCCAGCAGCAGTTCGATGCCGGGCCGCACGGCCGCCCCGAGCAGCGCCAGCGCGGCGAAGCCCACCCCGCCGGCCGCGCCCGCGCCCGCCGCGCCGCGGACGTCACGGCCCGTCAGCTGCGCGACCGCGTCCGCCCAGCGGGTCAGCCCCTCCTCCAGCACCAGCAGGTCGGCGGCGTCCGCGCCCTTCTGCGGCCCGTACACGGCGGCCGCCCCGCGCGGGCCCAGCAGCGGGTTGTCCACGTCGCACGCGACGGTCACCTCCACCCCGCGCAGGCGCTCCGCCAGCGGGCCCGGCTCCACCCGGGCGAGGCGCCGCAGCGCGGCCCCGCCCGGCGGCAGCGGCGCGCCGTCCGCGTCGTACAGCTCGACGCCCAGCGCCTGCGCCATGCCCGCGCCGCCGTCGGTGCAGGCGCTCCCCCCGAGGCCCAGCACCACCCGGGACGCCCCGAGCGAGACCGCCTTCGCGATCAACTGCCCGACCCCGTACGAGCCCGCCGCCAGCGGCGCCGTCCGGCCCCCCGGCAGCCGGGCCAGCCCGGACGCCTGCGCCAGCTCGACCACCGCGGTCCCGCCCTTCACCGCCAGCCCCGCGACCACCGGCAGCCCGGTCGGCCCGGCGACCTTCACGTCCACCCGGGAGAACCCCGCCGCGAGCGCGGCCGCCAGCGTCCCCTCCCCGCCGTCGGCCACCGGCAGCTCCCGCACCTCCATCCCGGGCACCCCCCGCCGGACCCCGGCGGCGATCCGCGCGGCGACCTCGGCGCCCTCCAGCGACCCCTTGAACTTGTCGGGGGCGACAACCACATGACCTCGCACGAGACGGGCCTCTCTACTGGAACGAACAGGTGCGACCAGGGGCTCGGGGAACGGCGAGTCCGTGCTGCTGACGGCCGGAGCCCATCGGAGTGTCCGTGCTGCTGCGTGTCCGTGACAGAACCGGAAGCCGATGCGCGCTCCGGCAGTGAACCACTCGCAGACTGGGCCTCGCCGTTCCCCGAGCCCCTGGCGGTTCTCTCCCGAGCCTGGATTCCCCTTACTTGACCTCGCGGCCGGAGAGCCGTTCGACGCCGCGCAGCAGGGCCGAGTGGTCGAGGGAGCCGTCGCCGTTGGCGCGGGCGGAGGCGACCAGCTGGGCGGCGACCGCGCCGAGCGGGAGCGCGGCGCCGACGGCGCGGGCGGCGTCGGTGACGATGCCCATGTCCTTGTGGTGGAGGTCGATCCGGAAGCCGGGGGCGAACTCGCGGGCGAGCATGTTGCCCTTCTTGCGGTTCAGCACGGTGGACCCGGCCAGCCCGCCGCCGAGGACGTCGAGCGCGGCGGCGAGGTCGACGCCCGCGTTCTCCAGGAAGACCACGGCCTCGGCGAGGACCTGGATGTTGACGGCGACGATCAGCTGGTTGGCGGCCTTGACGGTCTGGCCGGCCCCGGCCAGGCCGACGTGCACGACGGTGGTGCCGAGCGCGTCGAACAGCGGCTTGGCCTCGGCGAAGTCGGCGTCCGCGCCGCCGACCATGATGGAGAGCACGGCCTCGACGGCACCGGCCTCGCCGCCGGAGACGGGGGCGTCCAGGGCGCGCAGGCCGGCGGCCTTCGCGGCGGCGTCGACCTTGATCGAGGTCTGCGGGGTGATGCTGGACATGTCGATGACCAGCGCGCCGGGCCGGGCGTGCGCCAGGACGCCGTCCTCGCCGAGGACGACCTGCTCGACCTGCGGGTCGGCGGGGACCATGGTGATGACGACCTCGGCGTCGGCGACGGCCTCGGCGATCGAGGCCGCGCCGTGGCCGCCCGCGGCGACCAGGGCGTCGATGGGCTCCCGGGTGAGGTTGTAGCCGGTGACGTGGTGGCCGGCCTTGACCAGGTTGACGGCCATGGGCTTGCCCATGATGCCGAGGCCGATGAAGGCGATCTTGCGGCTCATCGCGTGCGGGTCCTTAGCTGTGAGGGTGTCGAAGGGGGAGGGCTCAGCGCGCGGCGCGCAGCTCGCGCGGCAGCCAGTCGAAGCTCTCGGCGCTGACGCCGCCGGCCGGGCGGTACTCCAGGCCGACGAGCCCCCGGTAGCCGGCCGCGGTCAGGCGGGCGAACAGGGCCTCGAAGTCGAGTTCGCCGGTGCCGGGTTCGTTGCGGCCGGGGGTGTCGGCGATCTGCACGTGGCCGATCCGGTCGGCGTGGGCGTCGATGACGGCGGCCGGGTCCTCGCCGTTGCGGGCGAGGTGGTAGAGGTCGCAGAGGAACTTGGCGTTGCCGAGGCCGGTGGCGGCGTTGACCTTGTCGACGACGTCGACCGCGGCGGCGGCGGTGACCAGCGGGTAGTCGGGGGACTCGGCCGAGTTGAGGGTCTCGACCAGCAGGACGGCGCCGATGGAGTGCGCGGCGCGGGCGGCCAGTGCGAGGTTCTCCAGGGCGAGGGCGTCCTGTTCGGCGGGGTCGGCGCCGGGGACGCGGTTGCCGTAGAGGGCGTTGAGCGCGCCGGTGCCCAGGCGTTCGGCGAGGGCGGTGGCGACCGGGACGTTCTCCCGGAAGCGCGCGCTCTCGGCGGGGAGGGAGAGCGTGCCGCGGGCGCCGCGGGTCAGGTCGTCGAGGAGGTTGAGGCCGGTCAGCCGGACGCCGGCCGCCTCGAACGCGCCGGCCAGGGCCTCGGTGGCCTCCGCGCCGGGGGCGTGCTCCGCGCCGAAGGGCCACCAGAGTTCGGCGGCGGTGAAGCCGGCCGCGGCGGCCGCGGCGGGCCGCTCCAGCAGGGGCAGTTCGCCGAACAGGATGGACAGGTTGACCGTGAAGTGGTGCTGGGCGGCAGCGGTCACGTCGTTCACCTCAATCGCTCTCGCCGGGCAACTCCCCGGTCAAATTCCACGATCCGGAAGCCGGATTCTGCTTGATGGAAGCTTCTCCGCCGCCATCCGGACTGTCAAGGACGCCGCAACATTTTGTTGAAGCCACCGAACGCCCGGCCGCCCCACCCGGGCACCCTGTCCGATCACCCAGGGCGGCCGGGTCGATAAGCTGAGCGGGTGCGATTGATGGTGGAGTTCACGACAGAGCCGTTCGAACTGGACGGGTTCCCCGAGCACGCCAGGGCCGCGCGCCGCGTGGTGGAGGAGGCGGGGCTCGCCGTCTCGGTGGGGCCGTTCGGCACCAGCGCCGAGGGCGGGGCCGAGGAGGCCCTGGCCGCCGTCACCCGCCTGCTGCGGGAGACCCTGGCGGCGGGGGCGAGCCGGATCTCGGTCCAGGTCAGCGTGCTGGACGGGGAGCCCGCAGGACCCGAGGGAGGGGATGCGCAGTGAGCGGCGCCCTGAACCACCCGTTCGCCGCCGCCCTGCAGCCACTGCTGGCCGCGGTCGGCGCGACCGCGGTCGCGCCGTCCGAGGCCCGGGCCGAGGACGTGCTGCTGGAGTGGGACGGCGCACCGGCGGTCGCGGTGCGGCTGCCGCACCTGAGCAGCGCGCTGGACCGGCTGCTGGCGGAGATGGCCCGGCAGTTCGACGGCCGGCCGCTGACCGAGCTGGACCGCGCGGAGAAACAGCGGGTGGTGGCCCTGCTGGAGGAGCGCGGCGCGTTCACCGTCCGCCACGGGGTGGAGACGGTCGCGTCGGCGCTCGGGGTCAGCCGGTTCACCGTGTACAACTACCTGAACCGGCAGGAGAAGGGCTGAGCCGCCGGTCGCGCTCTTGGCGGATCGCACACGGCGCCGGGTCGCGGACCCGGCGCCGTGTGCTGTCACCACAAACAGTTCAACAAAGTGTTGACGGCCTGTTGCGGCCGATCTAGCTTGTGCGGGTGGCACCAACCCTCAGGAGGTCCACCCGTGACCCAGCCACCCCCTGCCCGCTCCGGGCTCCCCGCGCTCTCGGCCGCCGACGCGTCCGAACTGCGCGAGACCCTGCTGGAGGTCTGTTCCAGCCCCGCCTGGGCCGCCGCCGTCGCGGCGTCCCGCCCCTGGCACGACCGCGGGGACGTGCTCACCGCCAACGCGAAGGCGATGGCTGGGCTCTCCGCGGCCGACCTGCACGACGCGATGGCCGGCCACGCCCGGATCGGCGCCCCCAAGCCGGGGGACGCCGTCTCCGCGCGCGAACAGGCCGGCGTCCGGGGCGTCGACCCGTCCGTGCTGGACGAGTTGCGCACCGCCAACGCCGCCTACGAGGCGAAGTTCGGCCACGTGTTCCTGATCTGCGCGACCGGCCGCACCGCGGACGGCATGCTCGCCGCGCTGCGCGAGCGGTACCCGAACGACGCCGCCACCGAGGCGGAGGTGGTCCGGGGCGAGCTGCGGAAGATCAACGACATTCGGCTCGACCGGCTGCTTGACGCGCCGCGGTGAATTGACGGACAGTCACTCCCTGCCATTCAGTGAGGTCTTCCCACCATGACCGGCATCTCCACGCATGTGCTCGACACCAGCCTCGGCCGCCCGGCCGCGGGCGTACCGGTCGAGCTGGCACTGCACACCGAGGGTGGTTGGAAGGTGCTCGGCGCCTCCGCCACGGACTCCGACGGCCGGGTCGCGGATCTGCCGGCCGCGGAGGCGGGCTCGGTCGTCCGGCTGCTCTTCGACACCGCCGCGTACTACGCGGGGTCGGCCGAGCGGCCGTTCTTCCCCGAGGTCTCGATCGTCTTCACGGTCGCGCCCGCGCAGCACCACTACCACGTGCCGTTGCTGCTCAACCCGTTCGGCTACTCGGTCTACCGCGGAAGCTAGGTAGGCCGCCAGGAACCCTAGGAGCCACCCCATGGCCCACGTGCTCGGTCAGAACCAGTACGGCAAGGCGGAGAACCGCATCGTCCGGGTCTACCGCGATTCCACCCGCCACGAGATCAAGGACCTGAACGTCTCGGTCTCGCTGCGCGGCGCGTTCGAGGACGTGCACCTCACCGGCTCGAACGCCAACTGCCTGCCCACCGACACCACCAAGAACACCGTGTACGCCTACGCCAAGGAGCACGGCATCGAGTCCGCCGAGGGCTTCGGCGTCCGGCTGGCCCGGCACTTCGTCGAGGACACCGAGCGCGGCGTGGTGCACAGCGCCCGGATCCGGATCGAGGAGTACGGCTGGGAGCGGATCAGGACGCCCGACTCCTCCTCCCGGTTCATCGGCTCCGAGGAGGTCGGCCACTCCTTCGTCCGCAAGGGCCAGGAGGTGCGCACCACCGAGGTGGTGTACGACGGCGACCGGTTCCGGGTGGTCTCCGGACTCAAGGACCTGGTGGTGATGAACACCACCAACTCCGAGTTCTGGGGCTACATCAAGGACGGGTACACCACCCTCCAGGAGGCGTACGACCGCATCCTGGCCACCCAGGTGACCGCCCGCTGGGCGTTCGGCTTCCACGGCCGCGACGGCGAGCCGGAGCCGAACTGGAACCGCTCGTACCAGCAGGTGCGCCGCCACCTGCTGGAGGCGTTCGCCGAGACCTACTCGTACTCGCTGCAGCAGACCCTGCACGCGATGGGCACCCGGGTGCTGAACAACCGCGCCGAGGTGGACGAGGTCCGCCTGGAGCTGCCGAACAAGCACCACTTCCTGGTCGACCTGGAGCCGTTCGGACTGAAGAACGAGAACGAGGTCTACTTCGCCGCCGACCGGATGTACGGCCTGATCGAGGGCACCGTGCACCGCGAGGGCGTCACCCCGGTCATCCCGGTCTCCTGACGCTCCGTCAACCCACCCACGCAGCACCGCAGTCCTCCTCTCCCTCCCCCACACCGTTCGGAGACCGCGCCCGCCCTCACGGCGGCAGTCCCGGGAGCCGGAGAGCACGCCGAGGGACCCTGCACCGTCGTCCCGCCCTCCGGCCGATCCACCACCCTCTCCAGCGCCCGGGTTGCGCCGAGAGCCAGGGGCAGCAAAGGGGCTCTTCCATGGCACTCCGCACCACCCCCACCACTGACGACGGTTCCACCCCCACCACCCACCCGGTCGACGAGGTGCTCTCCCCGCCGAAGCTGTTCGGCACCGGGCTGCAGCACGTCGCCGCGATGTACGCCGGCGTGGTCGCTCCACCGCTGATCGTGGGCGCGGGCGTCGGGCTGGCCCCCGGCGAACTCGCCCTGCTGATATCGGCCAGCCTGTTCACCGCCGGGCTGGCCACCCTGCTCCAGACCCTCGGCGTCTGGCGGATCGGGGCCCGGCTCCCGTTCGTCAACGGCGTCTCGTTCGCCGGCGTCGCCCCGATGCTGGCGATAGCGAAGGAGCACGGCCCGAAGGACGCCCTCCCGGTGGTCTTCGGGGCGGTGATCGTCGCGGGGGTCCTGTGCTTCCTCGCGGCGCCGTACTTCTGCCGGCTGGTCAGGTTCTTCCCGCCGGTCGTGCAGGGCACCGTGATCACCCTGATCGGGGTGTCGCTGCTGCCGGTGGCGGTCAACTGGGCGCGCGGCGGCTCGCCGGGCGCGCCCGGCTACGGCTCGGCGAAGGCGGTCGGCCTGGCCGCGTTCACGCTGTGCGCGGTGGTGCTCGGCAACCGGCTGCTGCGCGGCTTCTGGCAGCAGATGTCGCTGCTGATCGGCCTGGCCGCCGGCACCCTCGCGGCCTTCCCGCTCGGCCTGGCCGACTTCTCGGGGATCGGCGACGCGCAGGTGTTCGCGCTGCCCTCGCCGTTCCACTTCGGCGGGCCGCGGTTCGACGCCGCGGCCATCGTGTCGATGTGCATCGTCATGGTGGTGTCGATGACCGAGTCCACCGCCGACATGCTGGCGCTGGGACGGGTCGTCGACCGCGAGGCGGACGAGCCCACCCTGGCGGCGGGCCTGCGCGCGGACGGCCTGGCCACCGCGGTCAGCCCGGTGTTCAACGGCTTCGCGTGCACCGCGTTCGCCCAGAACATCGGACTGGTGGCGCTCACCGGGGTGCGCAGCCGGTTCGTGGTCGCGGCCGGCGGCGGCATCCTGGTGCTGCTGGGCCTGTTCCCGGTGCTCGGCGCGCTGGTGTCGCTGGTGCCGCAGCCGGTGCTCGGCGGCGCGGGGATCGTGCTGTTCGGCACCGTCGCGGCGTCCGGCATCCGCACCCTCGCGGAGGCCGGGATGGAGTCCACCTCGCACACCGTCCTGGTGTCGGTCGCGCTCGGGGTGGGGATCGTCCCGATCGCCGCACCGACCTTCTACGACGGGTTCCCGGAGGCCGTCCGCACCCTGATGCACTCCGGCATCTCGGCCGGCTGCCTGGCCGCGGTGCTGCTCAACCTGCTGTTCCACCACGTCGGCTCCGCCGGCCGTTCCCTCCAAGGAGTACCCCCATGGCAGTCCAGCCCCCCGCCGCCGACCGGCGGATCGTGATCGAGAACGTCGCGATCGCCACCGTCGACGCCCGCGACACCGAGTACGCCCGCGGCCACGTGGTCCTGCTCGGCAACACCGTCGAGTCGGTCGGCGACGGGCCCGCGCCCGCCTGGCTGGAGAACGTGGCGCGCCGGATCAACGGCGAGGGGCACCTGCTCACCCCCGGGCTGGTCAACACCCACCACCACTTCTACCAGTGGATCACCCGCGGACTGGCCCAGGACAGCATCTTGTTCGACTGGCTGGTGGCGCTCTACCCGACCTGGGCCCGCATCGACGAGGACCTGGTGCACGCCGCCACCCAGGGCTCCGCCGCGGCGCTGCTCAAGTCGGGCTGCACCACCGCCTCCGACCACCACTACGTCTTCCCGCGCGGCGGCGGCGACGTGCTCGGCGCCTCGGTGGCGGGCGTGCAGGAGCTCGGCCTGCGGTTCACCGCGCTGCGCGGCTCGATGGACCGCAGCAAGAAGGACGGCGGCCTGCCGCCGGACCACGCGGTCGAGGACACCGACGAGATCCTCGCCGCCTCCGAGAGCGCCGTCGACAAGTGGCACGACGCCTCGTTCGGCTCCATGCTCCAGGTCGCCATCGCGCCCTGCTCCCCGTTCTCGGTCTCCACCGAACTGATGCGGCAGTCCGCCGAGTTGGCCCGCCGCAAGGGCGTGCGGCTGCACACCCACGGCTCGGAGACCGCCGAGGAGGAGGAGTTCTGCAAGCAGCTGTTCGGGATGGGCCCGACCGACTACTTCGAGTCGACCGGCTGGCTCGGCGAGGACGTCTGGATGGCGCACTGCGTCCACATGAACGACTCCGACATCGCCAAGTTCGCCGAGACCGGCACCGGCGTCGCGCACTGCCCGTCCTCCAACGCCCGGCTCGCCGCCGGCATCGCCCGCGTCCCCGACATGCTGCGGGCGGGCGTGCCGGTCGGCCTCGGCGTGGACGGCACCGCCTCCAACGAGTCCGGCGAGCTGGGCACCGAGCTGCGCAACGCCCTGCTGATCAACCGCCTGCACGGCCGCCCCGACGCCCTGACGGTGCGCCAGGCGCTGCGGCTGGGCACCATGGGCGGCGCCCGCGTCCTGGGCCGCCAGGACGAGATCGGCTCGATCGAGCCCGGCAAGCTCGCCGACCTCGCCCTGTGGAAGGTCGACGGCGTCCTGCACTCCTCGATCGCCGACCCGGTCGCCGCCCTCGTCCTCGGCGCCCTCCCCCCGCTGGCCGCCCTCTTCGTCAACGGCAACGCGGTCGTCGAGAACGGCCGCCTCACCACCGCCGACGAGGACCGCATCGCCCTCGCCGCCGCCCGCGCCGCCCGCGACCTCGCCGCCCGCGGCTGACCCACCCCCACCGAGCCCCGGGGGCCCACCGCCAGGGACGACGGCGGGTCCCCGGACCAACGGCCCCGGACCCACGGCGAAGGGTCCGGGGCCGACCCCTGCCCTTCGCGCGCCCGGCCGGTGCAGCGCTACCGCTGCGGCCGGACCTCCGGGTGCTTCTTCGATCCCCGCTGGTCCTGCTCCCACGGCCAGGCGGCGTCCTGCCCGGCCTCCAGCAGCGGGACGAGGCGGAACGCGGCGTCGGTGAGGCCGCCGAAGGTGTGGCGGTTGGCGGTGCCGGAGGGGGCGTGGCCGGTGCGGTAGCCGGCCAGGTTCCAGGTGTAGGAGGGGACGTGGGCGGGGACGGGCTCCAGCGGGTCGCGGTGGGAGCCGCCGTGGGTCTGTTCGTCGGTGACGATCACCACCCGGTCGTGGCCGCGGTAGTGGGCGCGGACGGCTTCGGCGGTGTTGGTGCCGCCGAGGTCGCCGAAGCGGTCGACCGCCTTGAGCAGGGAGTCGCCCCGCCGGACGTCGATCCTCCGGCTGCTGGTGCCGAACTCGACCAGGTCGGCGGCGGCGGAGCGCAGCGCGATCGCGGTGCCGAAGACGGCGGCGGTGTCGGCCCGGTTGAGTTCGCTCTGCGCGCTGGGCCGGTCGAACATCGAGCCGGAGCGGTCGACCAGGACGAGGGTGCGTCCGGGCAGTTCCGGCACGTTCTCCAGCGAGTGCCGCAGCGCCTGCTCCAGGGCGTGGCCCCAGCGCAGCGAGGGCGCGTGCCGGTGCGCGGCGAGGTAGCGGAACGGGAACTGGCGCGAGCGCCTGACCTCGCCGCGGTCGGCGATCCGGCGGGCGACGACCGCGGCCACCTCGTCCGAGACCTCGGCCCGGTCGAAGTTGCGCAGGTTGCGGACCAGGGCCATCGGGCCCATCGAGGGGATGACGGCCTCCCAGACGGCGGCGTCCAGCGGGCCCTGGAGCCAGCCGGCCAGGGCCTCCCAGGTCATTCCGGCGGCGGCCAGCCGCTCGGCGCCGCCGGGGGCGGTGACGGCGGCGCGGCGTTCGGCGACGGGCAGGGCGGTCAGTTCGCGGTGGGCGGTCAGGACGGCGTTCCCGGCGGGCGGGAGCGCCTCGTCGGGGCGGTGGCGGCGGTCGAGCGCGTAGCGGAACAGCTCGCCCTGCCAGGGCTTGTCTCGGTGCGGGGCGGGGTGGGTGAGTTCCAGGACGTCGCCGAAGCGGTAGCCCTTGCTCGCGGTGTCGTACTTGAGCAGGGCGCGGGCGTCGTAGAGCCGGGCGACGGCGTCGGCGACGCCGCGCTTGAGCGGCTTGGGCAGGGCGCGGCCGTAGCGGGAGGTCCAGTAGGCGAGGAGTTCGCCGGGCTCGTCGGGGCGCTGGAGGACCGCGTCGACGACCTGGCGGGAGTGGCCGGGCAGGCCGGCGTCGAGCCGGGCGCGGGTGAACTCGGCGGCGCCGACCAGCGGGGCGGTGCGCATCGCGGCGCCGTGGCGCAGCCAGCGCAGCAGGTCGAGGGTCCACTCGGGGTCGCGGACGGCGAGGTGGCGGACGAGGGCGGTGTAGCGGTCGTCGCGGGCGCCGCCGCGTTCGTAGAAGCTGTCCTGGCCGACGAGGTTGGCGACGGCGAGCAGGAAGAGTTCGGACTTCTCGTCGCGCAGGTGGCCCGTTCCGCCGTTGTGGTTCGGGACGGTCCGCCCGGTGCTGGTCACGGGCGAGGCCGGGCCGGTGAACGCCTCGGCGACGGCGCGGCGGATGTTGAAGCGGGCCATGGGGAAGTCCTCCTGCGTCCTGCGGGGAGGCATGCCGAACCGGGGCGTCCGAGATCGCGGGCCGGTGCGGCCCGCATCCCGGCGGGGGGAACCGGGCCACCGGCCGCGCGCGCGTGCGCGCGGTCGTCCGGGACTCGAACCCGGCGATGCCCGCACCAAGAAGTAACCCCCGCCTGCGCACCGGACGCCCCGGCGCGGTGGCCTCCCGAGATCTGAAGCGGTGCCGGTGGTTTCGTTGGAGGAAGTAACCGGCGCCTGCGCACCGGGAGGTGGCAGTCGTGTGTCCAGAGACCGGGATCGGCGGGGGTGACGTGGAGCTGTTCCTTCACCTGGGCCTGCCGGTGGGAACCGGCGGACCCATCCAGAGAAGTAACCCCTGCCTGCGCACCTGAACGGGGTTCACCCTAGTCTGGAAGGACCCCCTGTCCGCACCTGTTTTTTCCGCCCGGAGGCAACCCGTGACCACTCCCCCTGTATCGGCCGGGCCGGTGCGCTGGGCGGTGGCCGGTGCGGCGGGTCTGGTGTACGGGGTCCTGCTGGTCGTCCCGGTCTGGCTGGCGTTCTTCTTCGCCGTGAACTACCCGCTGGACGCGCTGGGGTGGACCCACCGGGACCCGACCGAGAACGACGGCATGCTGCCGTGGCTGATCCTGGGGGTGCCGCTCCTGCTGCTGGCCGTGCTCGGCTGGGTGCTGGTGGGCCTGCTGGGCCGCCTGGTGCTCGGCCTGCCCCGGCAGCGGTGGCACCGGGTGCGCGCGGGGCTGGCGGCGTTGCCGTCCACCGTCCTGCTGCTGGGTGGCCTGCTGGAGTCGCTGTTCTGAACTCCCTTGCCCGGCAGCGGGGTTCAGGCTTCGCGGCCGAGGGTCGCCAAGTAGGCGCGCCAGCCGCCGTGTTGGGTGATCTCGCGGTGCACGCCGCGTTCGAGCTGGCCGCGGGCCAGCACCATCGACAGCGCGGGGGTGCCGTCGGCCAACTCGATGACGCCCAGCTCCAGTTCGAGCGGTTCGCCGGGCAGGACGGCGTCCCGGAGGTGCTCCAGCGGGAGGTCGTAGAGTTCGCCCTCGACGGCGGTGTCGACGCCCGGGTCGGCGAGCAGGGCGGGGCACTCGTCGCGGATCGAGAAGAAGCGGTAGCCGGGGGCGGTGGCGGCCGGGCCGATCAGGTGGCCGTGGACCTTGGCGTGGAACGGGCCGCCGGTCATGGCCTGGCCGTTGAAGAAGACGCGTGCCATGGTGCTCCTTTCGTCGGGCCGCCCCGTACCGCGGCTGGTGTGAGGGTGCCGGCGGTACGGGGCGGAGCGGGCAGGGCGCTCGTTCAGTCGATGAGGGCGAGCGCGGGCAGGGTGAGGAAGTCCGGGAAGTCCTCGGCGAGGGCGACCTGCTCGAACAGCGCGGCGGCCTCGGTCCAGCGCCCGGCGGCGTACGCCTGCTCGCCCAACTCGGCCCTCAACGCGGCGAGTTCCTCGGCGACCAGGCGGCGGACGAGTTCGGCGGTGGTCTTCTCGCCGGTGTCGGCGAGGACCACGCCGTTGTGGATCCACTGCCAGATCTGCGAGCGGGAGATCTCGGCGGTGGCGGCGTCCTCCATCATGTGGAAGATGCCGACCGCGCCGAGGCCGCGCAGCCAGGCCTCGATGTAGCGGACGCCGACCTGGACGGCGTTGTGCAGGCCGGTGCGGGTGCAGCTGCCGCCGGCCCCGGCGACGTCGAGGAGTTGGGCGGGGGTGACCGGCTCGGACGAGCCGGGGGCGTCCTTCTGGTGCGGGCGCTCGCCGAGCACCGCGTCGAAGCACTCCCGGGCGACCGGCACCAGGTCGGGGTGGGCGACCCAGGAGCCGTCGAAGCCGCCGCCGGCCTCGCGCTCCTTGTCGGCCCGGACCTTGACCAGGGCGGCGGCGTTGACCTCCGGGTCCTTGCGGGAGGGGATGAACGCGGCCATGCCGCCGATGGCGTGCGCGCCGCGCCGGTGGCAGGTCCGCACGAGCAGCCGGGCGTAGGCGGCCATGAACGGGGAGGCCATGGTGACGGTGTTGCGGTCGGGCAGGACGTAGTGCTCGCCGCCGTCCCGGAAGTTCTTCACGATCGAGAACAGGTAGTCCCACCGGCCGGCGTTCAACCCGGCGGCGTGGTCGCGCAGTTCGTAGAGGATCTCGTCCATCTCGAAGGCGGCGGTGACGGTCTCGATCAGCACGGTGGCGCGGACCGTGCCGTGCGGGATGCCGAGGGCGGCCTGGGCGTGGGTGAAGACCTCGTTCCAGAGCCGGGCCTCCAGGTGGCTCTCGGTCTTGGGGAGGTAGAAGTAGGGGCCGGAGTTCGGGTCCTGCTCGCCCTTGGCGAGCAGCCGGGCGGCGTTGTGGAAGAAGTACAGGCCGAAGTCGACGAAGGCGCCGGCCACCGGGGCGCCGTCGACGGTGAGGTGCCGTTCGTCCAGGTGCCAGCCGCGCGGGCGGACCACGACGGTGGCGAGTTCGGCGGCGGGCTTGAGGGCGTACGCCTTGCCCTGGGCGCTGGTGAAGTCGATCCGGCCCTCGAAGGCGTCGATCAGGTTGACCTGCCCGGAGAGGACGTTCTCCCAGGTGGGGGCGGTGGCGTCCTCGAAGTCGGCGAGCCAGACCTTCGCGCCGGAATTGAGCGCGTTGACGACCATCTTGCGGTCGGTGGGGCCGGTGATCTCGACCCGGCGGTCCAGCAGGGCGCGCGGCGCGGGGGCGACCTTCCAGTCCCCGGCGCGGACGTCGGCGGTCTGCGGCAGGAAGTCCAGCGTGCCGGTGCGGGCGATCTCGGCGCGGCGCTCGCGGCGGGCGGCCAGCAGTTCGCGGCGGCGGCCGTCGAACGTGCGGTGCAGGTCGGCGACGAACTCCAGCGCACCGGCGGTCAGCACCTCCTCGGCACGCGGCACCGGCGGACCGGCGACCGTGACACCGGGGACGGCGGGGGACGGACCCTGATCTGCGGCGGCCATGGGCAGGACTCTCCTTGGGCTGTTCCGTTCTGTACAGTGGAGACTAGTTTCCGCGATACAGAATTTCAACGGTTTGTTGATGATCGCGTGGACTCTACTCCTCCCCGGACATCGAAAGGAACGCTCGTGGCCAGCACCTCCACCGAACGCACCACCGGCTCGGTGCAGTCCGTCGAGCGCGCCTTCCAGCTCCTGGAGGCGCTCGCCGACTCCGGCGGCGTCGCCACCCTCAGCGAGCTCTCCGCCACCTCCGGCCTGCCGATGCCGACCATCCACCGCCTGGTGCGCACCCTGGTCGCCCAGGGCTACGTCCGGCAGGACACCGCCCGCCGCTACACCCTCGGCCCGCGCCTGATCCGCCTCGGCGAGACCGCGGGCCGCCTGCTCGGCTCCTGGGCCCGCCCCTACCTGGCCGAACTCATGGAGGCCACCGGCGAGACCGCCAACCTGGCCGTGCTGGAGGGCGGCGAGGTGGTGTACGTCGGGCAGGTGCAGTCCCGCCGCTCGATGCGGATGTTCACCGAGGTCGGCCGGCGCGTCCAGCCGCACTGCACCGGCGTCGGCAAGGCGCTGCTCGCCCAGCTCCCCGAGGACGAGGCCCGCGCCCTGCTCGGCCCCGGCCCGCTCCAGGCCCACACCCCGTACACCGTCACCGAGCCCGCCGCGCTGCTCGGCCGGCTCGCCACCGCCCGCGACCTGGGCTACGTGGTCGACGACCAGGAGCAGGAGATCGGCGTCCGCTGCATCGCCGTCGCCGTCCCCGGCGCGCCCACCCCCACCGCGCTCTCCGTCTCCGGCCCCGAGGCCCGGATCCAGGCCCTCGAAGCCCAGTCCGGCGCCGCCGGGCTGGTCCCCCTCATGCAGGGCATCGCCGCCCGCCTCGGCGAAGTCCTCTGACGGTTCGTCAACTCCCTCCGTGCACCGGTCGGTAGCGGTCCAGCCCGCGGTGCACGTGCTCCAGGACGCGGGACCAGAACGACCCCGGGCCCGGCGGCAGCCCCGGGTCGGTGCGGCGCAGCAGGGCCAGGAAGCGGTCCTCGACGCCCTCCGGGTCGAGGCCGTCGAACCGCTGCCGCTCGGGGTCGTACAGCGGGCGCTCGGTCTCCAGCGCGGACAGCGCCAGGACGAAGCGGTCCGGGCTGCTCGCCACCGGGTGCGCCTCGCCCTCCTCGGGGACGCAGTACACCGTGCCGGTGGCGGTGTCGAGGTGGAAGCCGTCGCCGCCGAAGCCGCCGACGCACAGCCAGGACGCCGGGTCGAACGGCCCCGCGTGCGGCGCCCACGCCCGGTCGCCGATCTCCGCCTCGCCGTCGCAGTACTCCTGGCTCGCCCCGAAGAACACCGTGTCGTCGGGCAGGCCGACGTCCCGCAGGAACACCCGGGTCGGCCGGTGCCCGACCCGGGCCAGCAGCTCCGGTGCGGTCAGGGTGACCGTCCCGTCGGCGCCGAACACCGCCAGCGCGGTGCCCCGGTCGATCAGGAACTCCCGGTGGACCGCGTCGTCGGGGCCGGGCGGGGAGCGGAAGTCGACGGTCCTCGCCCGGGCGCGGAGCAGTTCCATCAGCAGCTCGGCCCGGCCCGTCAGGCACTGCATCGCCCCGGCGGCGCGCTCCACCCGCGCCGACGAGAGCACCCGGTGGCCCGGAACGGCGTCCGCGTCCCGGTCGAGCGCGGCGAGCAGCGCCGCGGAGGCCGGGCGCCCGGGGGCGGCGGCCCCCTCGACGGCCTCGGTCAGCCCGGCCACCGCGACCTCGTTGACCTGGTCGACCACGTAGTGCAGCAGGTGCTCCTCCAGGTGGTCGACGTGCTTGCGCGCGGCGGCGGCGCGCCGCTCCGGCGGGCCGGTGCGGTCGGCGGCCAGCGCCGCCAGCTCCTCGACCACCTCGTTCTGCATGACCGCGATCACCTCGGCCGCGACGTCCAACCGGTCCGCGCAGACCCGGATGCCGTCCACCATGTCGGCGAGCCCGCCCTCCGCCCCCGCCCGGTACTCGGCGAGCAGCGCCTCGTGCACCGGCCCCTCGAAGTACCGCTTCAGGTCGACCATGATCCGCAGCCCGGCCTGCAGGACCTCCTCCTGCCCGTCCGCGTGCTCCCGCACGTACCGGGCGAAGGTCCGCAGCCCGCCCTCGTTCAGCGGCTCCCACTCCACCCCGGCGGCGTCGAGGAACTCCCTTGCCGCCCCGGGCAGTTCAGCCGTCCACGACTGCCGGCGGGCAGCCCCCCGCGAAGATCCCATGCCCCCACGCTACCGGCGCGCGCCGACGCCCGGCCCGGCGGGCGGCCCGCCGCCGGGCCGCCCGGGCCAGCACCCCCACCAGCACGGCGAGATCGGCCGCGCCCGCCGGATCGTCGGCGTAGCGGGTGACGGTCAGCGGCCCGACCAGGTCGAGCCCGATCCCCCGCCGCGTCCAGTTCGAACGGGTGCCGGGCCGGATCGACCTCGGCCCGGGCCAGGCTCCACGGATGCCGACGAACGGAAACGGCGGCCTCCCGACGGTCGGCCCGGCGGGTCCGGGCGGCCGCCCGATGGTGCCACCCGGCCGCCGCCGCGTCACCCGGTTTTCCGCCCGCCCTGCGGACGGACCCCGCGATCAAGCCCCCGTGATCAGTCCCCCGCGATCAGGGGCCGGTACTCGGTGCCCTCGGGGGTGAAGATCAGCCGGTGGTCGCGGCCGGTGACGGTGGCCCGCTCCCGCAGGCGGGTCAACACCTCCGCCTCGGTGGGGAGTTCGATCCCGAGGGCGGCGGCGGCCGCCGCGCGTCCGGCGTCCAGGTCGGGTTCGTCCGCCAGGTACTCCGCGGCGATCTCCCGGCTCTCCTCGGCGGTGAACTCCCGGCAGTCCCGCCACCAGGGCACGACCAGCAGCAGGCGCAGCAGTTCGGGCAGGCCGACGGCGAGCAGCGCGGCGCCGCCCTCGGAGTCGGCGTACAGGACGGGCCGTTCCTCGCCGCCCTCGCCGCAGAAGAAGTACGTCCCGCCGGCGCCGTCCTTGGCGAAGACCTCCAGCCGGGCCCCGGAGGCGAGGTGGACGGGTTCGCCGTGCTCGTAGTGGTCGAGGTCGAGCTCGCCGGGCCAGCGCAGGAAGTCGGCCGCGTCCTCGTGCGCGCGGACGGCGTCGATCAGCGAGGGCGGGGCGGCGGGTGACGCGGACGGAGAGGTCATGCGGCGCACTGTAGCGGCGTGGTCCGACGCCACCGGTAGCACCCGACACTACGCTGGGTGAAGACCCGTCGACACCCCGTAGGAGGGCCCGTGCGCCGCCTCGTCTCCCTGCTCGCCGCCTCGGCGCTCGCCCTGGGCGCCCTCGGCACCCTGGCCGCACCGGGCGCGGCCGCCGCGACCTCGGACTCGGACCTCAAGGCGGTGCGCCTGGACCCGGACCCGGTGGCCCCCGGCGGGACGACCACGGTGCACGCCTTCGTGGCCAACGGCGGCCCGCAGACGGCGGGTTCGCCGTTCACCGTGCTGGTCGAGCTGCCGCCGGGCTTCACGCCCGCCGGCCCCTACTTCCCGTCCTCCTGCACGGCCACCGGGCGGACGGTGAGCTGCACCTTCCCGGCGGGCCTCCCCCCGCTGCGCTCCGCGACCGCGCTGGTGCCGGTCCGGGCGGACACGGGCCTGCCCCACGGTCTGAGGACCGTGGGGCAGGTGCGGGTGGTGAGCGCGGACGACCGCAACCCGGTGAACAACCGGACGCCGTTCGTCCTCACCGTCTCCTGACGCTCCGCCCCGGCGGGCGGTCAGCCGCGGGTCACCGGTAGACCCGCAGGTAGTCGGCGCCGAACGCGACCGGCGCGCTGCCGCTCGCCGCCGGGTGGTACTGCCCGGCGCTGAGCGACAGGTTGAGGATGGGGTAGGCCGACCAGTTCGCGCCGACGCCCGTCCCGTCGGAGAACACCTTCGCGCCGTTGACGTACCAGTCGACCGAGTCGGCGCCGTAGTACGTGCCGATGGTGACCCAGCGGTCGGGGGCGATCGCGTTCGCGTCGGTGTGGTACTTCAGGCCGGAGCGGATCCGGTTGGAGAGTTCCAGCAGGTTCGGGTTGTCGGGGTGGTACTCGAAGCTGTCGATCTCGTTGCCGCCGTCCTTCCAGGTCCACAGCGCGGGCCAGGCCCCGTCGCCGGCGGGCAGCTTCACCCGGGCCTCGATGTAGTCGCCGGTGCGGACCTGGAAGCCGTCCTTGCTGTACTCGGTGGTGAGCAGCCCGGTGTCCCAGGCCTGCTTGCCGTTCTCCAGGGTGTGCGCGGACGGGGTGGCGGTGAAGGTGGCGACGCCGCCGGAGACGGTGACGGCGGACGGGGCCAGCCAGTCGAGCTTGTTGTCGTCGGGGTTGTGGCTGCCGTAGCGGTAGGCGCTGCTGCGGTCGCCGGTCCACTTGGTGCCCCAGTCGATCGGGCCGGAGAACTCCTCCGACCAGGTCAGCGCCTTGCCCGGGACGGGAGCGGCGGGGGCGGTGGGGGTGCCCGGGGCGGCGTCGGTCACGGTGAGCGTCCGGGAGGGCAGGTTGTGCCAGCTCCCCGCGGTGTCCTGCCAGAACCCGAACTGGGTGTAGCTCCCGGCCGGGAGGGTGCGGGCGCCGGTGGTGACGGTGGTCCCGCCGGGGCAGATCCGGACGTTGCTCGCGCTGCCGGGGAAGTCCAGGTTGCTCCCGGCGGCGTCGCGGACGCCGACGCCGACGGTCTTGGCGGTGAAGCAGCGGCTCGCGTGCAGGGTGAGCGAGGCGGTGCTCGCGCTGCCCGCGGTCATCCCGGCCGGGGCGAGCCGGTCCTGGACGACGCCGGTGGCGGTCCCGGTGAGGACGGCGGCGCCGGCCGGTGCGGCGAGCGGCACGCCGACCAGCGCGGCGGCGCCGGCCAGGACGCCGAGCCGGGCAGGGGTGGCGAGGGCGAGGGGGTTGGGTCGCATGGGTGGGTCCTCCGCGACGCCTGCGGGGTGAGCTGTCGGGTTCGGGCCGTCGCGTGACTCTCCGCGCACGCCCGGCCGCCCGCGAACGCGCGAGGAGCGCGTGCGCGCGGCTTCACCCCGAGCCGTGCCGCGGGCCGCGCCGCCGGGCAGGGGCGGGTGGCCTGGCACGGCGTACTGCCGTGGGTCCCCCGCTCCCGCCCGTGGTGTGCTGTGGGAACGCCGTCGACCGGGCGGGATTCGGCGTCCCGACGGCGGGTGCGTCCGATCCTGGACGCACCCGCAGGCTAGGCAGATTGTCGCTTTGTCTCCAAGGATCCCGGCCCGGCTGAGAGCACTCTCACATCACTCTCCGTCACCACCGGCCGGGTCGCCCCGAGCACGCCCCGGGCCGCCGTCGGCACGCCTCGGGTCGCCGTCGGTACGGGGCGGGTCGCCGGGGTGGTCCGGCGGTGACCCGCACGTGAAGTGTTCGCGCCAAGGGTTCCGCCGGAGCCGACGAGCCGTCAGACTGCTGGCATGCGAATGACTCTACGCGCGTTGAAGATCCGTGCCGTCTCGGTCGCCGCCCTCGGCCTGCTGACCCTCGCCCCCACCCTGGCGGCCACCGGCCAGGCGCAGGCCGCGGTCAGCGGGAACATCTGCTACTCGGCGCTGCCCAGCCAGGGACGCGACACCATCCGCCTGATCGACGCGGGCGGGCCGTTCCCCTACTCGCAGGACGGCGTGGTGTTCCAGAACCGGGAGGGCATCCTGCCCGCACAGACGTCCGGCTACTACCACGAGTACACCGTGATCACCCCGGGCAGTTCGACCCGCGGCACCCGACGGGTCATCACCGGCAAGGTCTACCACGAGGACTACTACACGGCCGACCACTACGCGACGTTCTACCGCGTCAACTTCGGCTGCTGACCCGCACCGGTCCGGGCCCCGGCCCGGGCGCCGGTCCGATAGGTTGGGCGGGTGCGGCCACCCCGACCGTGCCCGCCGCTCCGACCGCCGCTCCGACCGCCCGAAGGACCTCCCATGAACGCCCCCCTGCCGGGCTTCGCCGGCCGCACCTACCTCTTCGAGGTCGACAACGGCGCCTCCTTCCGCAACGCCTACTCCGCGGACGGCACCCGGCTGCACTGGGAGGGCCTGGGCGAGTCGGCCGGCCAGCACGAGGACGTCCCGCTGCACGTCGCGGCGGTCGGCCCGAACGTCTGGTTCGTCTCCTGGACGGAGCGCAGCGGCATCACCGTCAGCCACGTGATGGACCTCGACGCCCTGACGGTGAAGGTGTTCTGGACCTGGGAGGGCGAGACCGGCCGGGTCGGCGAGCTGCACACCGGCACCCTCACCCCCTCCTGGTAGCCCGAGGGCGCCCGGGACTCCGGCCGGCCCCGCGCCCGGGAGGGAGCGGCGGGGTCAGGCGTGGGTGCCGCCGTCGATCCGGATCTCGGTGCCGGTGACGAACGCTCCGTCGTCGGAGGCCGGCATGGCGATCACGCCGGCCACCGTCTCGGGGCCGGCGAAGCCCTCGCCGATCGCGGGCCGCAGCTTCGCGCACCACGACATGTCGGCGTCCTCGGGCAGGCCGGGGCCGGCGGTCATGCCGGAGGCGATCGAGCCGGGCGCGACGCTGACGGCGCGCAGGCCCTGCTCGGCGTACTCGGCGGCGATGGCGTGGGTGAAGGACTGGACGCCGCCCTTGGTCCCCGTCCTGGCCCGGCTCACCGGCCTGGACGCCGAGGAGCTGGACGCCCGGCTGCCGGCCGCCGCCGCGAACACCGCGATGCGGGTGGCCGTCGAGACCTGGGCCGCCCGCGACACGCCCCCGCGGACGCCGCCGACCTCGCCGAGAGCGCCTTCCGCCGCCTCGCCGGTCCGCTGCTGCCCCCCGCCTGACGCGAGCGCCGGCCGGACGCCCTCACACCGGGACGACCGCCACCGGGCAGTGCGCGTGGTGCAGCACGGCGTGCACCGGGGTGGCCAGCCGCAGGCCGAAGCGCGGCGCGGGCTCGTGCCGGGAGAGCACCACCAGGGCGGCGGTCCGGGACTCCTCGACCACGGTCGCGGCGACCGAGCCGGTCAGCTGGTGGCTCTCCACCTCGACGTCCGGGTAGTCCTCGCGCACCGGGTCGCAGGTGCGGCGCAGCAGCTGCTCGTGCAGCTGGGCCTCCTCGCCCAGTTCGTCGACCATCGGCGCCATCCGCCCCACGTCGGCGACCACCGGCGACCAGGCGTGCACCGCCCGCACCGGCAGGCCCCGGCGGGCGGCGGTCTCGCAGCCGAAGCGCAGCGCGGCGGCGTCGCGCTCGTCGTGGACGGCGACCAGTACCGGCCCGTCCGGGTGGTCGGCGCCGCGGACCACCGCCACCGGGCAGGCGGCGTGCGCGGCCACCCGCAGGCTGACCGAGCCGAGCAGCAGCGAGGCGAAGCCGCCGTGGCCGCGGGTCCCGAGCACCGCGAGCGAGGCGTGCTCGGCCGCGGTCAGCACCGCCTCCCCGGCGTCGCGCGGCACCACGTCGCCGGTGATCCGCAGTCCGGGGTGGGCGGCCTCCAGGGTGGCCTGCACCGCTTCCAGCAGTTCGGCGGCCTCGCGCAGGATCAGATCGGTGACGGTGGCGCCGGCGCGCGGCGAGAGCGTCACCGTCCCGGTGTTGACGGCGTGCACCAGGTGCAGCCCGGTCCCCCGCCACTCGGCCTCCCGGGCGCCCCACTCGGCGGCCTCGGCCGCGGGCACCGACCCGTCGATCCCCGCCACCACCCCGTTCGCTGCCCTGATCTCCATGACGCACTCCTCGGACCGGGCTCGCCCCGGCCGCTCCCCTCCAGCATGCGCCGCCCGCCCCGCCCGGCCAACCCGGCACGGCTCCCGCCGGGTCCCGCGCCAAGGCCCGCCGGATGCGGGTCCTGCTGCCCGGGCAGGGCACCACGGCCGATTCCCGGTCGGCCCGGAAGGAACCGCACTGACCGGCCGGGGCCGCGCCCCCTGGCGAGGAGCGCGGCCCCGGCGGCCGGTGCGACGGGGTGTCAGTTGCCCCCGGCGGACTGCCACTCGGCGCGGTAGTCGTCGAAGATGGCCTTCAGGTGGTGGCCGATCTTGAGGTAGTCGAGGTCGTCGAGGTTGGCGAGGGAGACCCGGACCGACCACTCGGGGCCGTCGAAGCCGCCGCCGTTGAGGAGGACGACGCCGGTCTGCTCGGCGAGCCGGAACAGGGGTTCGGTGGGTTCGTAGTTCTTCTTCAGGTAGGCGGCGAAGTCGGGGCCGGAGGTGCGTTCGGCCTCGGCGAGCAGGTCGAGTTCGATGTAGTAGCCGGCCCGCTGCGGGTCCTCGGAGATCTTCATGCCGGAGCCTTCGAGCAGCAGGTCGAGGCGCTGCTTGACGATGGCCTGCACCTTGGCCTTGTACGCCTTGCCCTCGGGGAGCATCGCGAAGAGCGAGAACAGGGTGAGCTGGGCCTGCTGCGGGAGGGAGAGGCCGGCGGTGTGGTTGAGGGCGACCTGGCGGGAGTCGGCGACCAGGCGGTCGATGAACCGGATGCTGCCGGGGTCGAGGCTGAGGCTGCCGTAGCGCTTGGCGAGCCGGTCCTTCTCGGCCTGCGGGAGGGCGGCGAGGGCGTCGTCGATAACGTTGTCGCGGTGGAGGCCGATCACGCCGAGGCGGTGGCCGGTGGCGCCGTAGTGCTTGGAGTAGGAGTAGACGAGCAGGGTGTTGCGGGGCAGGTCGGCGGCGATGCTGCGGAAGTGGTCGACGAAGGTGCCGTAGACGTCGTCGGTGACGATGATCAGGCCGGGGTTGTCGGTGGCGACGATGGACCCGATCTGGTCGGCGACCCGCTGGGAGAGCGCCAGCGAGGGCGGGTTGCTGGGGTTGACCAGGCAGACCAGTTTGACGGCGGGGTCGGCGAGCTTGGCGACCTCCTCGGTGGGGTAGCGCCATTCGCGCACGCCGGCCTCGGCGAAGGAGGACGCCTGGACCAGGACCACGTCGAACTCGTAGGTGTCGAGTTCGGGGATCTCGATGTAGGGCGTGAAGACCGGCACCATCAGGGCGATCTTGTCGCCCTTGTGCAGGATGCCGTTCTTCATCAGCGAGTCGAAGACGTAGCACATCGCGGCGGTGCCGCCCTCGGTGGCGAACAGGTCGAGCTGCCCCTCGGGGGGCCGGCGGTCCATCAGTTCGTCCTGGAGGTAGCCGGTGACGATCTGCTCGGCGCAGGTCAGCATCCGGTCGGGGACGGGGTAGTTGTCGCCGATCGCGGCGTCCGCGAGCTCGTGCAGGAAGGCGTCGCGGTCGAGGTCGAAGCGGTCGACGGCGAGGCCGGTGCAGGCGGTGAGCAGGTCGATGCCGGGCAGTTCGGGGTGGGAGCGGGCGAAGTGGTCGTAGCGGGCGGCGATGCCCTTCTGCTCGGGCATGCCGCCGAGGTTGTCGGCGGTCCAGACCCGGCGGGACTCGCCGAGCGCGAAGTGGCCGAGCGCGAGCATCGCCTCGCGGGGGCCGGTGCAGACCCAGTTGGGGTTGCCGCGGCCCGCGTTGAGCATGTGGACGGTGGACTTGTCCTTCTGCCCGGGCTGGTCGGCCTGGTAGCGCTCGGCGAGTGCGATGAACTCGCCCTTGAGTTCGAACGGGCTGAGCCGGGAGAGGCGCTGGATCTCCTCGCGGCTGATCGACGGCTTGCTCATGGTGCGGGTCCTTCCGGGGCGACTAGCCGAGCAGGGCGACGATGACGGCGCCCCAGATGGTCAGCAGGACGTTTCCTGCGGCGTACGGGATGGTGTAGCCGAGGGTGGGGATCTGGCTGCGGGAGGCTTCGTTGATGGCGCCGATCGCGGCGGTGGTGGTCTGCGCGCCGGCCACCACGCCCATCAGGATCGGCGGGCGCATCCTGAACACGAAGTGGCCGACCAGCAGGCCGACGACCAGCGGGACGACGGTGGCGACGGCGCCCCACAGCAGCAGGCCCCAACCGGCCTGGGAGAGGCCGCTGGTGAAGCTCGGCCCGGCGTTGATGCCGACGATGGCGACGAACGCGCACAGGCCGAGGGTGTCCATGAACCACTGGGCGCCGGGCGGCACGTTGCCGTAGGTGGGGTACTTGCCGCGGATCCAGCCGAACACCAGGCCCATGATCAGCGCGCCGCCGGAGGTGGACAGGCTGATCGGGACGCCGCCGAGGGTGAGCGCGGGGATGCCGATGCAGCCGCCGAGGAAGATGCCCAGGCCCACCCAGGTCATGTCGGTGGCGAAGCTGGTCGGCACGGGCTTGCCGATCGCCGCGGCGGCCGGGCCGACCAGCCGGGAGGGGCCGGAGAGCAGCAGGGTGTCGCCGCGTTCGACCTGGGTGGTGAGCCGGTAGGGGAACTCGGCGCCGGAGCGGTAGACCTTGTCGACGAAGACGCCGACCATGAACGGCTCGCGCCGGAGCTCCGCGATGGTCTTGCCGAGTTGGGCCTTCTCGGAGGCGACCACGTGCAGGTGCTCGGTCTGGTAGCCGAGCAGTTCGACGTCGTCGGCCTCCGGGCCGATGGCGCCGGCCGGGTCGAGTTCGACCAGGTCGTGGCGGAGCGCGCTGACGGCGAGCACGTCGCCGCGCTCGATGACGGTCTGCTGGTCGTGGTCGAGGATCTTGCCGTCGCGGCGGACCCGGGTGAGGTAGACCCGGCGGCCGGCGGCCTGCTCGCGCTGTTCGAACTGCTCGATGGTGGAGCCGATCGGGCCGTTGACGGCGGTGTAGGCGCGCAGCACGACCTCGTAGTAGCCCTCGGCGAGGTCGGGGTCGTCGGCGGGGGCGTCGAGTTCCGCGGCCAGTTCGCGGGAGTCGGCGGCGAGGTCGCTGTGCAGGAAGCGGGGGGCGATGTTGGCCAGCAGGATCGCGCACAGGATGGTGCCGAGCGGGTAGGTGACGGCGTACCCGATCGGGACGAGGTTCTGCTGCGCGGTGATCTGGTCCTGGCTGAGGCCGGGCAGGCCGCCGATGGCGTCCTGGGCGACGCCGATGACGGCGGACTGGGTGAGCGCGCCGCCGAGCAGTCCGGCGCCGAGGCCGGGGCCGTACCCGAGCATCTCGGCGAAGCCCCAGCAGATCGCCAGGCCGCTGAGGCAGACCGCGACGGTGACCGCGACCTGGGGCAGGCCGTCCTTCTTGAGGCCGCGGAAGAACTGCGGGCCGACCTTGTAGCCGAGGGCGAACAGGAACATGATGAAGAACACCGACTTGACGGTGCCGTTGACCTCGACCTCGGTCACCCAGCCGGTGAACAGCCCGGCGATCAGGCAGCCGGTGACGGCGCCCAGGCCGATGGCCTTCCAGTGCAGCCGGCCGACCAGGAAGCCGATCGCGATGGTCAGGAAGATCAGCAGTTCGGGGTAGGGCTTGAAGACGTGGTCGGTGATCCAGTCCATGGGTCCTCATCCCCCGCCCAGGCCGACCAGGCCGACCAGCAGCGGTCCGGTCAGCGGCAGCAGGAAGTTGGAAATGGTGTAGGTGATGGTGTAGCCGAGCATCGGGACGCTGCTCTGGGCGACGTTGCCGACGGCGGTGATCGCGGGGGTGGAGCACTGCTGCCCGGCGATCGCGCCGACCAGGATCGGCGGTTCGATCTTGAGGAAGCGGCGTCCGATGAACAGGCCGAGGAAGGCCGGGACGGCCACCATCAGGATCCCGGAGACCGGTAGCAGCACGGGGTACTGCTTGAGCAGCGGCCCGGCGTCGGGCCCGGCGGCCATGCCGGTGACCGCGATGAACATGGCCAGGCCGAGGTCCTTCATGGTCTGCGCGGCGGCCGGCGGGTAGGCGCCGAAGGTGGGGCGCAGCGAGCGGAACCAGCCGAAGACCAGGCCGGAGATCAGGCAGCCGCCGCCGGTGCCGAGGGTCAGGTTGACCTCGCCGAAGTGGACGTTGACCTTGCCGAGCAGGACGCCCAGGCAGATGCCGAGCGAGATGTAGATGTAGTCGGCGGTGTCGGAGCGGACGGTGGCGCCGACCTTGCCCGCGAACTTCTCGACCCGGGAGCGGGCGCCGACCACGGTGAGGGTGTCGCCGCGGTGCACCTCGGTCTCGCCGACGGCGGGCAGGTGGTGGTCGACCCGCTGGATGTCGGTGAGGAAGACGCCGCCGGTGACGTCGTGGTCCTGGTCGCGGACGGCGTTGAGGGTGCGTCCGGCGACCTCCTTGTTGGTGACCACGACCTGGCGGACCGCCATCGGGCTGTCCAGGCCGGGGACGCCGCTGGTCTCGGGGCCGAGTTCGTGCCCGGCGTCCAGCACGGCGGCGCGGCGGCCGACCACCAGCACCTGGTCGCCGCGGCGCAGCACCGGGTCGTCGTCGACGCCGAGCTTCTTGCCGCCGCGCTGGACGGCCTCGACGGTGACGAGTTGGCCGGAGCGCTCCTGGACCTGGCTGATCCGGGTGCCCTCGCCCTGCGAGACCAGGTAGGTGCGGCCGACCAGGGCGGGCAGCGAGGGGGCCTCGCCGGGCTCCAGTTCGCCGCCCTCGCCGCGCATCTTCTCCCAGACCCGGCGGGAGGCTTCGGGCAGCTTGATCCGCATCAGCAGCGGGAACAGCTGGCTGGTCAGCAGGACGATGCTGATCAGGCCGAACAGGTAGCAGACCGAGTAGGCGGTGGCGACGTGCGCCTGCAGCTGGGTGGTCTGGTCGGCGGTGATGCCGGGGAGCTTGGCGATCGCGTCCTGCGCGGTGCCGACGGCGGCGGACTCGGTGGCGGCGCCGGCCAGGATGCCGGCGGCGGTGCCGACGTCGAGGTCGAAGCCCTTGGCGATGCCGAGCGCCATCAGGACGACGACGACCGCCTCCATGACGGAGAGCACGCCGAAGCGCAGGCCCTTGGCGTTCATGTTGGCGAAGAACTGCGGGCCGGCGATGTAGCCGAGCGAGAAGATGAACAGGGCGAACGCGACGTTCTTGACGTCCGCGTTCACCGAGACGTTCTGGGCGCCGACCAGCATCGACACGATCAGGACGCCGCAGATGCCGCCCAGTTGGATCGGTCCGACGCGGAGCTTTCCGACCAGGTAGCCCAGGCCCAGGCAGAAGAAGAGGGCGAGAACGGCGTTCTCACGCAGGAGACTCATGAGCGTATTAGAGCGGAATTGAAGCTATATGTCCGATTTAACACGCCGCCATGATCATCATCGCTGTGCGCAGCGTTCCCGCACCACTTCCAGCAGCACCTGCGCGTGGCTGTGCCCCGGCTCCTTCACCGCCGTCAGCAGCACCAGCTCCCCGGAGCCGGCCGCCTCGCACAGCCCGTCCAGCTCCCGCCGCGCGTCCGGCCCGTCCAGCTCGGCCCGGTAGCGCCGGACGAACTCCGGGTACCGCCCGTCCGGCCCGTGGAACCAGCGGCGCAGCTCCGCGGAGGGCGCCACCTCCTTCGCCCAGCGGTCCAGGTGCGCGTCCTCCTTGCGCAGCCCGCGCGGCCACAGCCGGTCCACCAGCACCCGCAGGCCGCCGTCCGGCTCCTCGTACACCCGCTCCACCCGTACGCCCATGGGCCCCACCGTAAGCACGGCGGGGCCCATGGAGCGGGAGCGGCGCGGGCGGGGTCAGACCTCGACCGGCTGCCCGGCGGGGGCGGGGACGGCGGGGGCGGGGGCGTCGCCGTGCTCGATCCGCAGCTGCGGGAGCAGGCGGTCCAGCCAGCGGGGCAGCCACCAGTTGTGGCGGCCGAGCAGGGTCATGGTCGCGGGCACCAGGACCATCCGGACCACGGTGGCGTCCACCAGGACGGCGGCGGCCATGCCCACGCCGATCATCTTGACCGTGATGTCGGGGTCGATCGCGAAGCCGGTGAACACCGCCACCATGATCGCCGCGGCGCTGCTGATCACCCGCCCGGTGGCGGACAGGCCGCGCACCACGCTGCCGCGGGCGTCGCCGGTGGCCAGCCAGTCCTCGCGGACCCGGGAGAGCAGGAACACCTCGTAGTCCATCGACAGGCCGAACAGGATGGTGAACATCAGGATCGGCACCCAGCTGGAGACCGGCACCGCGTGCGGCAGCCCGAGCAGCTTCGCACCCGCGTCGTGCTGGAAGACCGCCGTCATCACCCCGTACGCGGCGGCCACCGACAGCAGGTTCATCGCGGCGGCCTTGACCGCGATCACCGGCGCCCGGAACAGCACGGTCAGCAGGATCAGCGCCAGCACCACCACGAACGGGACCACCACCCACAGCCGCTGCGCGAGCCGGTCGGAGATGTCGGAGAAGGCCGCGACCGTGCCGGTGACCTGCACCCCGGCCGGGAGTGCGCCGTCGCGCAGCCGGTCCAGCAGCTCGACGGTGGCCTCGTCCTGCGGGCCGGTGGCGGGCTGGACGCTGATCACCGCGGCGTCGCCCGCCGCGTTCACCAGCGCCGGGCGGACTGCGGCGACGCCCGGTTCCGCCGCCAACTTCTGCTCCAGCGACGGGAGTTCGGCGGACGGCAGCCGGTCCAGGTCGACCGCGAGCAGCAGCGGCCCGTTCGCGCCGGGGCCGTACGCGCCGGCGATCAGGTCGTACGCCTTGCGGGTGGTGCTGCCGGACGCCTGGCTGCCGGCGTCCTGCGGCCAGGTGCGCATGCCGAGCATCGGGGCGGCCAGCGCGAGCAGCACGGCCAGCGACAGGACCGCGGCGGTCACCGGGCGGCGGCCGATCAGCCGGGCCCAGCGCTCGGTGCGGGTCGCGCCTTCCGCGGCGGGGGCGGGGGCGGGGCCGTGGCGTTCCGCGGGCGGAACGGGGGCGCGGCGTTCGGCGCGGCGCAGCAGGCGCGGGCCGGCGAGCGCGGCCAGCGCGGGCACCAGCGTCAGGGCGGCCGCCATCACGGCGCCGACGGTGGCGAAGGTCGCGTAGCCGAACGAGGCGTAGGTGGACAGGCCCGCCAGCTTGAGGCCGAGCAGCGAGACCAGCACCGTCGCCCCCGCGACCACCACCGAGGAGCCCGCGGTGGCGTTCGCCTCGGTGGCGGCGGCGCGGGCGTCCAGGCCCCGGCGCAACCCCTCCACGTGCCGGGAGACCAGCAGCAGCGCGTAGTCGATGCCGACGCCGAGGCCGACCATGGAGGCCACCGTGGGCGCGATGTCGCTGATGTCGACGACGGCCGACAGCAGGGTGATCAGCCCGGTGCCGGCGCCCAGCCCGGCCAGCGCGACCAGCAGCGGCAGGCCCGCCGCGGTGACCGAGCCCAGCGCGACCACCAGGATCACCAGCGCGGCGCCCATGCCGATCGCCTCGGCCGTCCCGTTCGGGGCGCTGAAGTTCTCCGGCAGCTCGCCGCCGAACTCGACCTGGTACCCGGCGCCGGTGGTGGCCCGGGCGGCGTCCCGCAGCGCGTCCAGGCCCGCGGAGCCCTTGAACGCGGTCACCTTGACGTCGTAGCCGACCGTCAGCAGCGCGGTGTCCCCGGCCCGGGACGGCACCGGCTCGCTCACCGACAGCGCGTGCGGCACCCTCGCCAGGCTGCCGCGCAGCGCGGCCAGCGCGTCGGCGGGCAGCGCCTCCCCGTCGCGGGCGTGCACGACCACCCGGGCGCTGGTGCCGGAGGTCTCCGGGAAGCGCGCGTTCAGCAGGTCCATCCCGGCGGTGGACGGGGTGCCGGGGATCCGGTAGTTGTCGCGCGGCTCGCCGCCGAACGCCTGCGCCAGGCCGAGCACCGCGCCTATCAGCAGCACCCAGGCGGCGACGGTGCGCCAGGGCCGGGCCGCCGCGGCCCCGCCGAGGCGGCCGAGGAGTGTGGACATTGCAGAAGCCTTCCGTGCAGCGGTCGAACGAGGTCGGACCCCAGTGTGGAAGGGCGCTCTTGGAGCCCACTTGGCAGCCCGTTCCAAGTCCCGGCCGGGACGCCCGACCGGGAGGCGTCCCCGGCCGGGACCCGCGGCGGCGGCCCGGCGGAGCGGGTCACCCGTCCGGGGCGCCCAGGGCGGCCAGCGCGGCGGTGGCCTCGGCCGCCCAGTCGGGGGCCTCCCAGCGGCGGGCGACCTCGGCGGCCTGCCGGAAGTGCCCGACCGCCTCGGCGGTGCGGCCGAGGTGGCGGGCGAGTTCGCCGAGGGTGAGGGCGACCGGGCGGATCGCGATCGAGGTGGACGCCGCGCCGGCCACCAGGTGGGCCAACGGGCGCATCTCCGCCAGCAGTTCGGCGGCCTCCTCGCGTTCGTCCAGGGCGATCACCAGCTCGGCGCGCAGCTGCAGGAACAGCGAGCGGAAGTAGTCGGCCTGGACGCCCTGCGGCTCGCCCCGGACCCGCCGGACCTCCCCCGGGTCGTGCCCGGCGGCGAACATGGCGAGCGCGGTGACGTCGGTGATCAGCGGGCCGTACTGGGCCTGGTGCTCCCGGATCAGCGGCAGCGTCTCGGCGAGGCGGCCCTGCCGGTGGGCGATCACCACCCCGATCAGCGCGTCCAGCCCGGCCGCGTGCAGCGAGCCGCGTTCGCGCAGACCGGTCAGGGCCTGCTCGTACAGGGCGGCCGCCTCCGCCAGCCGGCCCGCGGCGAGTTCCAGCATGCCGCGCTGGAACAGCACCACGTCGACGAACTCGGCCAGCCCGTAGCGGTGCGCGAGTTCCTCCCCGACCGCCATGTGGCGGCGCAGCGCGGGGAGGTCGCCGTGCACGGCGGCGGCGGTGGCGGCCAGGTGCTCGGCGTGCCAGCGGTAGGCGGGCAGGTCGTGCTCGGTGGCGAGCGCGGCGAGTTCGGCGGCCAGCGCGCTCCGGTCGACCGGCGCCAGCTCGTGGTCGCAGGAGCGGGCCCGGGCGGTGAGCGCGAGGCAGAGCAGCCGCGGGTCGCCCTCGGCGCGGGCGATCTCCAGCGCCTCGTACCCGGCGGCGACCGCCTCGGTGGAGCCCGCGCAGTCGAGTTCCTGGGTGAGCGCGTCGAGCAGCCGGCAGCGGGTGGCGGGCGGCAGGTCGGTGCGGCGCAGCAGCCGGGTGAGCTGGTCGACGGCCTCCTGGTCGAGCGCGCCGTACGGGTGGGTGACCCACGGGGTGGGTTCGGTCCAGGCGGTCCAGGCGGCGATCAGGAGTTCCTCCCGGCCGCTCTCCCGGGCCAGTTCGAGCGCGCGGGCCTTGGTGCGGGTGGCGGCGGTGACCTGCCCGGCCCGGACCTGGGCGCGCAGCAGGGCGCCGAGCAGCTCGATCCGGCGGGCGGGCCGGTCCTCGCCGGGCCGTTCGGCGGCGCGCTCCAGGTTGTCGACGGCCTGCCGGAGCAGGTTGACGGCGCTGGGGTGGGCGTAGCGGCGCTCGGCGGCCTCGGCGGCGCGCACGCAGTGGTCGACCGCGAGGGCGGCCGTGGCGGCGGTCGCGGCCTGGGTGAAGTGGTGGGCCAGCGCGGTGAGTTCACCGGGGCGCAGGTCCTGCAGGGCGTGGCCGATCCGGCCGTGCAGGCGGGCCCGGCGCAGGCCGCCGAGGTCGGCGTACAGGGTGTCGCGGACCAGCACGTGGGCGAACCGGACGGTACCGGGCCGGGGTTCGAGCAGCAGGCCGCCCGCGACGGCCGCCTCGACGGCCTCGGTGGCGGTGTCCTCGTCCTGCTCACCGGCCCGCAGCAGCAGGTCGACGTCGCTCTCCCGGCCCGCGACGGCGGCCAGCCGCAGCAGGTCGACGGCGGGCGCGGGCAGCCGCTCGAAGCGGCGGCGCAGCACGTCCCGGACGCCCTGCGGGACCTGCCGCAGCGCGATGGACTCGTCCTCCAGGGAAAGGAGTTGGGCGATCTCGGCGAGGTAGAACGGGTTCCCGCCGGTGCGTTCGGCCAGCGCCCGGACGGTCTCCGGGCGGACGGGGGCGGCGCAGACCGCCTCGATCAGCCGTCCGGCGTCAGGCTCGGCGAGTCCTCCGAGCGGCACCCGCACCGGCGAACGGCGGGCCAACTTGGCCAGTACGTCCGCGAGTTCGCCCTCGCCCGGGCGCAGCGCGGCCACCACCAGCAGGCCGCCGCCGGGGGCGGCCGGGTCGGCGGCCAGTTCGCCGAGCAGTTCCCTGGTCTCCGGGTCGGCGGCGTGCAGGTCGTCCAGCAGGACGGCGAGCGGCACCGTCCGGGCGGCGGCGTGCAGGTGGGCGACGACCGCGCGGTGCAGCCGGAACCGGCCGGAGACGGCGTCCTGCCGGCCGGTCGGGTCCGGGTCGGCGAGCAGCGGGGCGAGCAGCGGGTCCGCGGCGGTGGACGGCTCGTACCGGGCCAGGTCACGCAGCACCTCGGTCCACGCCCAGGCCGCCGGCGCCCCCGCGCTCTCCGGACACCGGCCGGTCACCACCCGCCAGCCCCTGTCGGTCAGTCGCTCCCGCAACCGCTCCAGCAGGGTCGACTTCCCGGCCCCCGCCTCCCCGCCCACCAGCGCGAACCCGGCCCCGCCCCGGGCCCGCCCGGCCGCGTCCAGCAGCGCCGCCACCTCGTCCTGCCGCCCCACGAACACCTGCGGACGCCCGGCACCCGGACGGACCACGGGAACGAGCGCGGGTACGGCCGCCGGGACGGCCCGGGGACCGTCCCCGCCGGGCCCGAGCACGCCCCCGGCCGCACCGGCCGACGGCGCAACGGTCCCAGCCGGATCGGCCGCCCAGACGTCCCAGGGAACGACCCCACCAACAGCCCCCACCGCACCCCCGCCAAGCCCAGCAGCCCCGGCGGCGGACCCCGGCGGTGCCCCGGCCGCACCGGCCGACGGCAGTACCGCCCCGGTCGGCCCCGCCACGCCCGCGACGCCCCCGGCGGGCCGCATCGGGGCCCCGCCGCAGCCGGCCGCGCCGGTTCCGGGCCCCGCGGTGTCCGTTGCTCCCCCGGCCGGCCCGGCCGGTCGGGGCGGCGGGGTGCGGCGCGGGGTCAGCTCCTCGGCGCGCTGGTGGAGGATCGCGGATTCGACGGCGGTGAGCAACGGGCCGGGGTCCAGGCCGAGTTCGGTGGCGAAGTAGCCGCGGGCGCGGCGGACGGCGGCGAGCGCCTCGGCCTGGCGGCCGCCGTGCCAGAGGGCGAGGGCGAGCAGCCGCCAGGACTGCTCGCGCAGCGGGTGGTCCTCGACCAGGGCGGCGGCGTCCCGCGCGGCGGCGCGGGCCCGGCCGGCGGCGAGGTCGGCTTCGACGGCGGACTCCCGTGCGGTGGTGCGCAACTCCTCCAGCCGGGCGATCTCGGGGGCGGCCCAGGCCCGGTCGGCGAACTCGCCGTACGCGGGGCCCCGCCACAGTCCGAGCGCCCGCCGCAGCCGCCCCGCACCGTCCGGGTGCGGGCCGCCGGGACCGCCGGGGCCGCCGGGCGCTCCGGCCTCCCCGGGAGCAGCCGGAGCGGCGGGGGCGTCGAGCAGGTCCTCGAACTCCTGGGCGTCGGTGCGCACGCCGCGCAGCGCGTAGCCGCCCGCCTCGCTGACCAGCAGGCGGGCCTCCTGGCGGGGGCCGCGTTCGGGTTCGAGCAGGCGGCGCAGGTTGGAGACGTACGCCTGGAGGGAGCCGGCGGCCTTGGCGGGCGGGCGGCCCTCCCACAGGCCGTCGATGAGCCGGTCGGCGGGGACGACCGTCCCGCGGGCGACCAGGAGTCGGGCGAGCACGCCACGCTGGCGCGGGCCTCCCAACCGGGTGGCGGCCCCCGCCACTTGCGCCGTCAGTGTCCCGAGCACAGTGATCCGCACCATCGTGGGTCGAGCCTATGCGATGCCCCCGCGCGACCGGTGCCGGCCTGCGTTCCAAGTGGGCTCCAAGCGGACCCCCGCCCGGGCTCCGGAGCGGCCCGGCGGATCCTGACGCCCCGGGCCGGGGCCGGGCGGGGCGGTCCGGGCCCGGTCGTCCCGGGCCGTTCGCGGCGCGGTCAGACGGCGGCGCTGCCGGAGGCCAGTCGGACGGCGCTGAGCGGGACGAAGCCGCCGCTGCCGCCGCCGGTGTCGCCCTCGCCGAGGCGGCGCAGCATGGCGACGGCGATCCGCTGGGACTGGGCCTTGGCGCGTTCGGTGACGGGCCCGGCGTGCCGGCCGTCGAGGGTGGCGCGCCAGAGCTGGACCCAGCGGCCGAAGTGGGCGGCGGTGAGCGGGGCGACGGCGTGCAGGGCGGCGTGCGGGGCGAGCGCGTTGCCCCGGTAGGAGGCGGTGCGCAGCAGGGCGCTCTCCCAGAAGTCGGTGATCCGCGGGAGGTGGGCCTCCAGGTCGAGGCGGGCGATCTCGGTGAAGTGCGGGCCGATCAGCGGGTCGGCGAAGGCGGCGCGGTAGAAGAGCCGGAGGGCCTGTTCCAGGTCGGCCCGGCTGGTGATGTCCGGCAGTGCCACGGCGGTGTCCTCTCGTGCTGTTCCGCGCTGTCGCTGTCACTCGTCGTCACGCGCTGTCACGGACGGTGCGCGCTACCGCGCCCGTCCGGCCAGGCTACGCCGGGGTGGTGTCCACGGGCAGGGCCGTTGGTCCCCCCGGGGCTCCTAGCTGGCAGGATGCTGTTCATGAGCTTCCTCCCCGCAGAAGACCGCTACGCCTCGATGACCTTCCGCCGCGCCGGGCGCAGCGGCGTGCAGCTGCCCGCCGTCTCGCTCGGCCTGTGGCACAACTTCGGTGACACCCAGCCGCTGGAGGTGCAGCGCGCGGTGCTGCGCCGGGCCTTCGACCGGGGGGTGACCCACTTCGACCTGGCGAACAACTACGGCCCGCCGTACGGCAGCGCGGAGCGCAACTTCGGCTACCTGTTCGCGCAGGACTTCCGCCCGTTCCGGGACGAGCTGTTCATCGCCTCGAAGGCGGGCTGGGACATGTGGCCGGGCCCGTACGGGGACGGCGGCAGCCGCAAGTACCTGCTGGCCAGCCTGGACCAGTCGCTGAGCCGGATGGGCCTGGACTACGTCGACGTCTTCTACTCGCACCGGTGGGACCCGACCACCCCGCTGGAGGAGACCATGGGGGCGCTGGACACGGCGGTGCGCTCGGGCCGCGCGCTGTACGCGGCGATCTCCAACTACCCGGCGGAGCAGCACCGGGAGGCGGTGGCGATCCTGCGCGAGCTGGGCACGCCGTGCCTGCTGAACCAGGCCAGCTACTCGATCCTGAACCGGGAGCCGGAGCAGGGCCTGCTGGACGCGGTGGGCGAGACGCAGACCGCGCTGATCGCCTACTCCCCGCTGGCGCAGGGCCTGTTGACGGACCGCTACCTGTCGGGTGACGTCCCGGCGGGTTCGCGGATGTCGGTCGGCCACTTCCTGAAGGAGGAGGCGCTGACGGGGGCGAAGCTGGAGCAGCTGCGGGCGCTGGCGAAGGTCGCGGAGGGCCGCGGGCAGAGCCTGGCGCAGCTGGCGCTGTCCTGGGTGCTGCGGGACGAGCGGGTGGTGTCGGTGATCATCGGCGCGTCGAGCGTGAAGCAGCTGGACCAGAACCTGGACGCGCTGGCGGCCGGTCCGCTGACCGCCGCGGAGCTGGCGGAGATCGACCGGATCAGCAGGTAACCGGCAGGGCGCCGAACGGGCGGGCGGCCGGGGGGAGTTCGGCCGCCCGCCCGGTTCCGGGGGGCTCAGGGGTGCAGCTTCGGCAGGACGGTCTCGGCGACCCGGTACGCCTCCTCCAGCAGCGGGTTCCCGGAGAGGATGAAGGTGTCCACGCCCAACTCCTGGAACTCCCGGAGCCGTTCGACGACCTGCTCGGTGGAGCCGACCACGGCGGTGCCGGGGCCGGGGCGGAACAGGCTCATCCCGGGCCACAGGTTGGGGTGCTCCTCCAGCTCCCGCGCGCGGGCCGGGACGCGGCCGCCGTGCTGGCGGAACTGGCGCTGCCAGCCGATGCCGTCCTCGCCGGCCCGGCCGCCGAGCTGGCGGGCGTAGGTGGCCTCGCTGGTGACGTCGAGCAGGCGGTCGGCGGCGGCCCAGGCCTGTTCCTCGGTGTCGCGGACGATCAGGTGCAGCCGCAGGCCGAGCCGCAGGCTGCGGCCGTGCGCGGCGGCGCGTTCGCGGACGCGCTCCAGCTTCTCCTTGAGCAGGTGCGGGGGTTCGCCCCAGGTGAGGTAGACGTCGACGTGCTCGGCGGCGACCTCGATGCCCGCCGGGGAGGAGCCGCCGAACCAGAGCGGGATGTGGCCCTCGCGCAGCGGCGGCAGGTCGCGCAGCGAGGCTCCGGCGTTCTTCAGCTGGTAGAACTCGCCCTCGTGGTCGAAGACTTCGCCGCTGGTGAGGCGCTTGACCAGGCTCCAGTACTCGGCGGAGAGCCGGTAGCGGTCGTCGTGCTCGACGTGCAGGCCGTACTCGCGCAGCTGGTTGGTGGAGCCGTTGACCACGTTGAAGCGGAGCCGGCCGGGGCCGTGCAGGTGCTCGAAGGAGAGCGCCATCTTGGCCAGCAGGGTGGGGGCGACCAGGCCGGGGTGGACGGCCAGCAGGGGCTGGAAGCCGGGGCCGGTGGCGGCGGCCAGCGCGGAGCCGAGCGTCCACACGTCGTACTGGTCGGTGGCGAGCAGGGCGCCGGTGTAGCCGAGCCGTTCCACGGTGGCGGCGAGGTGCTGGAGGTAGCCGAGGTCGACCGGGCGGCGGCCTTCGGGCTCCCACGGGTAGTGGCCCTCGCGGGGGATCAGGTACCAGAGGACTTCGGTGGCCATGGTGCTCACGCCTCCTTCGCGGCGCGGGAGACGGCGGCGGCGACGGGCTGCTCCAGCTCGGGCAGGTGGGCGTCGGCGACGGTGACGGCGCGGTCGATGAAGCCGACCTGGTGGAAGATGTCGGCGGCTTCCTGCTGCTCGGCGACGAACTCGGCGGTGGCGGGCTCCAGTTGCCAGGGCAGGGCGGCCAGCGCGGTGTGCCAGTCGGCGGCCTCGCCGCCCTGGTCCTCGGCGGCGAGGGCGGCGGCCTCGGCCGGGTGGGCGGCGGCCCAGTGGTCGGCGCGCTGCAGGGCGGTGACGATGGCGGCGACCACCTCGGGCCGCTGGACGGCGAATTCGCGGCGGGCGAAGAACACCGAGCGGTCGGTGATGACGTCGCCGGTGCGGATCAGTTCGCGGAACTCCCCGGTGCGGCGGGCGGCGGCGAGTTCGGCGCCCTGGGCGATCCAGCCGGCGATGGCGCCGCCGCGCAGCCGCTCGGCCTCGTCCCCGGCGGGGCGCTCGGCGCTGATGTCGTCGCGGTAAGAGAGGCCGTGCTGGTGGAGGGCCTTGGCGAGCAGGTGGGTCTGCCAGGAGCCGATGCCGAGCACCACGGTGGTGCCCTTGAGGTCGGCGATCGAGTGCACCGGCCCGTCGGCGGCGACCAGCAGCGCGCCGTGGTCGGGGCGGGGCGCGGAGACCGCGGTGTAGACGATGTCGTGCCCGGCGGCCTGGGCGGTGACCGGCGGGGTGGAGCCGGTGCCGCCGAAGTCGATGGTGCCGTCGGCCAGGTAGGGGCCGGTCTTGGTGCCGTCGGCGTAGTGGTGGAACTCGGCGTTCTCGCCGAGCGGGGCCAACTCCTGCTGGAGGTAGTCGAGTCGGGCCAGGTGGTAGAGGGACGGGTTGGAGCGGTGCACACCGACGGTGATGGTCATGGCGGTCTCTTTCCTTGCAGGAGAAGCTAGTTGACGTGCTGTGGTGCGGAGTCCCGGTGCACGCCGAGGTCGGCGAGCAGGCGGCGGCGCAGCGCCGCGAAGTCGGGGTCGGCGGCGTCCCGGGGGCGTTCGACGGTGACGGTCTCGTCGCGGACGAGCGCGCCGTCGCGCAGCACGGCCACCCGGTCGGCGAGCCGGATCGCCTCGTCCACGTCGTGGGTGACCAGCAGGACGGCGGGCCGGTGCTTGCGGCACAGTTCGCCGACCAGGTCCTGCATGCGCAGCCGGGTGAGCGCGTCCAGGGCGGCGAACGGCTCGTCCAGCAGCAGGAGTTCGGGTTCCCGGACGAGGGCCCGGGCGAGGGCGGCGCGCTGCGCCTCGCCGCCGGAGAGGGTGCCGGGCCAGGCGTCGGCGTGGTCGGCGAGGCCGACCTCGGCCAGGGCCCGGCGGCCGGTCTCCCGGGTGGCGGCGCCGCGCGGCAGGCCGACGGTGACGTTGCCCAGGACGCGCTTGGACGGGATCAGCCGGGGTTCCTGGAACACCACGGTGCGCGAGGGCGGGACGAGCACGGTGCCCTCGTCGGCGCGGTCGAGTGCGCCGAGGATCCGCAGCAGGGTGGTCTTGCCGGTGCCGGAGGCGCCGAGCAGGGCGAGGAACTCGCCGCGGGCGATGTCCAGGTCGACGCCGTCCAGGACGGCCCGGGTGCCGAACACCCGGCGCAGGCCCCGGAGGTGGACGGCGGGGGCGGTGGTCGTGGTCGTGGTGGTCGTGGTGGTGCTCATCGTCCGGCCCCCGCTCGCCCGCCGGCGGGCCGCCAGGGCATCAGGACGCGTTCCAGGACGCGCACCGCGCCGTCGGCGGCCAGGCCGAGCAGGCCGTAGATCAGGATGCAGACGGCGAGCACGTCGGTGCGGGAGAAGTTCTGCGCCTGGGCCATCAGGTAGCCGATCCCCTCGGTGGAGTTGATCTCCTCGGCGGCGATCAGCGCGATCACGCTGAGCGTCATCGACAGCCGCAGCCCGGAGAGCAGGGCGGGCAGCGCGCCGGGCAGCACCACCTCGCGGACGATCGCCCAGCGGGAGAGGCCGAAGCTGCGCATCGCCTCGACGAGTT
Source organism: Kitasatospora sp. NPDC004272 (assembly GCF_053603035.1). Taxonomy (NCBI): domain Bacteria; kingdom Bacillati; phylum Actinomycetota; class Actinomycetes; order Kitasatosporales; family Streptomycetaceae; genus Kitasatospora; species Kitasatospora sp. NPDC004272. The sequence goes on from NZ_JBSGET010000042.1 coordinate 47,332, forward strand.
TGCGGTCGGTGCTGCGGACGCCGCCGGAGGCGGAGACGTACATCGGGAAGGAGGTGGCGACGCCGATCAGCGCGATCTTCGCGGTCTCGGTGATGCCGAACCAGACCATGAACAGCGGCACCAGCGCCAGGAACGGGACGGTGCGCAGGACTTGGATCGCGGAGTCGAGCAGTTCGTCGCCGAGCCGGAAGAAGCCGGTGACCACGCCGAGCACCAGGCCGGTGCCGGCGCCGAACAGCAGGCCGAGGGCGGCCCGGGTCAGCGAGGTGGAGAGCGCGTCGGTGAGCTGCCCGTTGCCCCACAACTCCTTTACGGCTTGCAGGACTTGGCCGGGAGAGGCGAGCACGTCGGGGGTGAGCGCGCCGGTCGCCGAGGAGATCTGCCAGGCGGCGATCAGGGCGACCGGGCCCAGGGTGCGCAGGGCGAGCGAGACGCCGCGCGGCCGGTCGGCGGTGGTGCGGGCCCGGGGGGCGACCAGCCCGGCGGCCCGGGCCGCCTCGGTGGTGACGGTCATTTCCCGCTCCCGGCGAGGGAGTCGATGTCGATCAGGTAGGGCTTGACGTCGACCAGGCTCTTGGTGACGCCCTGGTCGGCGTAGAACTCGGCGACCACCGCGAACCGGGCCGCGTCGGCGTCGGTGATCGGCGAGTCGACGGCGCGCTGCTTGCCGAAGTCGACGGCGATGTCCTTCTCGGCGGGGGTGACGGCGGTCGGGCCGGCGTCGGTGAACACGTTGAGGTAGGCGGCCGGGTCGGCCTTCTCCTTGGCGCCGTTCTCGTGCAGGTAGCCGTAGAACGCCTTCAGTACGTCGGGGTGCTTCTCGGCGAAGGTCGAACGCACCGCCCACACCGCGTAGTTGTCGCTGCCGACGGCCTTGCCGTCGGCCAGGAAGTGCGCGCCTCCGTTGGCGATGGCGGGGATCGAGAAGGTGCCCCAGGTCGCCCAGGCGTCGACCTGGCCGGAGTTGAAGACGCCGGAGGTCTGGTCGGCCCGCAGGTAGACCCGCTCGACCTTGTCGGCCGGGATGCCGTTCTTCTCCAGCGCCTTGAGCAGCAGGTACTCGGAGGTGCCGCCCTGCGAGACGGCGACCTTCCTGCCGACCAGGTCCTGGATCTCCTTGATCGGGGAGCCGTTCTTCACCAGGATGCCCTCGCCGGCCTGGTCCGGTTCGGTCTGCGCGAACAGCTTGAAGCCGGGCTTCTGGGCGAGCGCGGCGACGGCCGAGGTGATCGACCCCTGGGCGACGTCCAGCTGGTCGGCGTTGAGGGCCTGCGCTGCGGGGGCGAACGGCCCGGCGCTGCCGGTCCACACCACCTTGGCGTGCACGGCGGCCAGCGCCGCGTCCAGCGAGCCGTCCTTCTTGCCCTTGGCGAGGAAGCCGGAGTTCCCGGGGTCGGGGACTCTCAGCACCACCTCGGCGCCCTTTCCGTCGGCGGAGGCCGAGGCGTCCTTCACGGACGAGCCGCAGGCGGTCAGGGCGAGCGCGGCGACGGCGGTCAGGGCGGTGGCGGCGAGCAGGGTGCGGCGGCGGACGGTGGTGGTGGTGCTCATGGGGCTCTCCAGCAGGGTCGGGGGGAAGTGTCAGGGGCGGGCGGCGAGCAGGGCGCGGGCGGCGGCCAGCGGGGCGGGGTCGGCCCAGGCGTGCACGTCGACCCGGTCGGCGAGGAAGCCGTGGGCGTGCAGGAACTCCTCCTGCCGGGCCAGGAGTTCGAGGCGTTCGGCGGACAGGTCCGGGTGCAGGGTGCGGTGGCTGCCCGCCGCGTAGGCGCCCGCGACGCCCTCCGGTCCGGCGCCGGTCTCGGCGCCGAGGATCCGGGCCACCTCCGCGGGCCGCCCGGCCGCCCAGTCGGCGGCGCGCAGCAGCACGGCCAGGAACCGGGCCACCAGCTCGGGGTGCTCGTCCAGCAGCTGCTGGTGGACGGTGATCGGGCGCGGGGTGCCGTTGTTGACCCGGTGCCGGCGGTCCGGCAGCGCGTCCAACTCGACGGCGGGGACGGCCCCGTGGCGGCGGGCGGCCTCCACGGCGAGCGCGCCCTTCACGTACACGGCGTCCACCCGGCCCTCGGCCAGCGCGGTCAGCTCGGCCTCCCACTGGCCGCCGTTCCGCTCGGCCTCGACGTCCACCCACTCGACGTCCGCCGGGCCGAGGCCGGCCGAGGCCAGCGCGCCGTGGTGGCCGGCCAGTGCCATCGCCCGCCAGAAGTCGATCGCGATCGGGTGCCGGGGCACCGCGAGCCGCCGCCCGCGCAGCCGCTCGGCGGAGTCGATGCCGCCGCCCTCCCGGACGAGCACCGTCTGGCGCTCCTCGATCCAGGTGAGGCCGATCAGCCTGGTCCGTTCGCCGCGCGAACGGGCCCACAGCGCCGGGACGTTGCCGCCCTCCCGGAACAGGCCGGTCAGCGCGTGGGTGTAGTGGTGGTCGGCGGCGACCTCCGGCGGGACGTCCTGCAGCGAGCGCACCGCGATGCCCTCGGCGGCGAACTCCCGGGCCAGCCAGCCCTGGTCGGCGGCGATGCCGGTGGCGGTCGGCACCGGGCAGCGGGTGAACCACAGGGTGTCGGGGTACGGGGGCGCGGCGGGGGTGGTGCTCATGGCGGGGCTCCGGTGATCGGCAGGAGGCGCGCGGGCTTCGTTCCGCATGGTGGGAACGGCCGGGCGGGGAAAGGGGGTTCGGGGGCGGTCAGCGACAACAGCAGGAGAGGCACCGGTGCGTCTTCACGGTGGGCTCCCTCCTGTTCGGACCGGCTGCTCCAGCCGGCGGTGACCTGATGACCTGAGCGTTCCATCCGACCGGGGGCGGAATCAAGCCTTGCCAGATGATGGGATCACCTGTTCACACAAGACCCGTCGGCCGCAACACTGCCGCAACACTGCCTTCGTGATCACGCCCATATCCTGGGCTGAGCACGGAAGTTGCCCCCTCCTCAGCCCGCAACGAACCGAACCGGAGAAGTGCGATGCCCGCCCCCGGAACCCTCCCCGCCCCGCCGAGCGGCGCCCAGGCGGTCCACCGGGCGCTCGGCCTGCTGAACTGCTTCCACGACAACGGGCCCGACCTCAGCGCCTCCGAACTCGCCCGCCGCACCGGCCTGTCCGTCTCCACCGCGCACCGCCTGGCCCGCACCCTGGTCGCCACCGGCTTCCTCGACCAGGACGAACGCACCGCCCGCTACCGGCTCGGCCCGGCCGTCGCCGAGCTCGGCCAGCTCACCTTCCACCAGCGCGGCCTGCACCTGGCCGGCCCCGAACTCGACCGGCTGGCCGCCCGCACCGGCGCCACCGCCGACCTGGCCATCCGCTCCGGCCCGCACGCCGTCATCCTGGTCGGCGGCTCCGTCCTGCCCTCCACCGGCCTGGGCCTGCGCCGCCCGCTGCACTCCACCGCCCTCGGCAAGGTGCTGCTGGCCTGGCCCTCCCCCGCCGACCCGCCGCTGGACGGCCCGCTGCCCGCCTACACCCCGCACACCCTCACCGACCCGGCCGCGCTGGACGCCGAGCTCGCCCGCACCCGCGAGCGCGGCTACGCCCTCAACGACGGCGAGTCCGCCCCCGGCGTCCGCACCCTCGCCGTCCCCGTCCTCGACCGCACCCCGAGCGCGCGCTTCGCCCTCGCCGTCCGCGCCACCCCCGCCCGCCTCCCCGACGAGGAGCTGCCCCGCGCCCTCACCCACGCCCGTGCCTGCGCGGCGGCGCTCACCGTCCTGCTGCTGCCCCCGGACCAGCGCTGAGCCGCGCCGCCGGGGCGGTGCGGAAAGGCGGTTGACGGCCCGGGGCGCGGAAGCGCGCAGGCCGCGGCGGGACACCGGGGTGTCCTCGCCGCGGCCTGCGCGGGCGGGCGTGCGGTCCGCTACGCCACCGGGGCGTACTTGTAGCCGACCCGGCGGACGGTGACGATGGTGTCGCGGTAGGCCGCGCCGAGCTTGCGGCGCAGGCGGGCGACGTGGACGTCGACGGTGCGGCCGTCACCGACGTGGCCGTAGCCCCAGACGGTGTGGACGAGCTGGTCGCGGGTGTGGACCCGGTGCGGGTGCTCGGTGAGGTGGGCGAGGAGTTCGAATTCGAGGTAGGTGAGGTCGAGCAGCACGCCGTCGACGTAGGCGTTGCGGCGGTCGAGGTCGACGGAGATGCCGCTGTCGGCGGGGCGGGTGAACGGCCGGGGGGCCGCCGGGGCCTCGACGGCGGCGGGGGCGGCGGCGGCCGGGGTCTCCGCGGGCACCAGGACCAGGTAGCCGACCAGCGGGGAGTTGGTCGCGCCGAGCTGGGCGAGCAGCCCCTGCGGGAGGACGGACTGCGGGAGGGCGGCGACCACGGCGGCGCCGTCCTGGAGTCCGGCGAGCAGGCTCTCCGGGGCGGGCGCGGGGGCGACGGTGGCGGCGGCGACCGGCCGGGGCCCGGCGGCCCGCCGGTGTTCGGCGGCGAGGCCGGCGGCGGTCGCGGGGGCGAGGTTGGGGAGGGAGCGGACCGCGCGCAGGTGCGGGGTCGCGGTGGCGGTGGCGGCGTACGACATGTGAGGGCTCTTTCGCGCGTGACGGTCGGTGGGTGGTCGTCGTCTGCGCTTCCGGCGCACGGGAGTTGACGGTCGGTCAGGTCCGGGGCCGGGAGGCGCTGGTCGCGCGCCGACAGGGCAGGTCGAAGTGGTGGTTCCGGCGCGAGGGCCAGAACGGTTCGAGGAGGGTGCGTACGTGCACGGTTGCTCTCCGGGCGCTGCGTGGGTCGGCGGGGACGCACGGAACCGCCACCGCCCGTCAGGGGCGGGCCGGGTGGCGGTGCGTCAGCGACAGCAGGCGCTGTAGATCCGGCCGTGGTCGATGTACCGGCGGACGGTGAGGACGGGGAGCACCGGGAGCGCGGCGAGGCGGACCGATACGGTCATGGCGCGGCTCCTCCCCCCGGGTGTGTCGGGCTCCGCGGCCGTTCGGCGGCGGGCACGACTACGAGACTTCCACGCCCGGTGCCCGGAAGGCAACCCACCGGAGGGGCGCATCCGCAGGGCGAGACGGAAAGCGTCCACCATCCGGACGCCACCGCCCCCACCTGCACGGACGCAAAAAATATCGGAGGCAGAAATACCTCGGCCGCCCGGGCCCGGAGGCCCGAAACGGCGTCAGAGCCGCACGCCGGCCCGGTCCGCCGCGTGCTCGACCAGGCGGATCAGCAACTCCTTGCCGTCCTCGCGGCGCCGGGCGTCGCACAGCAGCACGGGCACCCCGGCCGGCAGGTCGAGCGCGGCGCGGACGTCGTCGGGGGCGTACACCTCGGTGCCCTCGAAGCAGTTGACGGCGACGATGAACGGGATGCCGCGCTGCTCGAAGTAGTCGACCGAGGGGAAGGAGTCCGCCAGCCGCCGGGTGTCGGCGAGGACGACCGCGCCGAGGGTGCCGCGGGCGAGCTCGTCCCAGACGAACCAGAACCGGTCCTGGCCGGGGGTGCCGAACAGGTACAGGGCGAGGCCGGGCTTGAGGTCGATCCGGCCGAAGTCCATCGCGACGGTGGTGGTGCGCTTGGCCTCCACCCCGGCGGTGTCGTCGACCGGGCGGCCGACCTCGCTGAGCGACTCCTCGGTGCGCAGCGGGCGGATCTCGCTGACCGCGCCGACCAGGGTGGTCTTGCCCGCGCCGAAGCCGCCGGCGATCAGGATCTTGACCGCGCTGGTGGCCCAGGGGGCTTTGCGGGCGGCGGTGGAGGTCGACGGGGCGTCAGAGTGCACGGAGGCCATTGATCACGTCTCGCAGCAGGCGCTCGTCCGGTTGCTGGGCGAGCTGGAAGGGTCGGGTGACGCTGATCAGATCGGCGTCGTGGAGGTCGCCGAGCAGGACCCGGACCACGCTCACCGGAAGGTCGGTGTAGGAGCCCAGCTCGGCGACGCTGAGCGGCTCGTCGCGGCAGAGTCCGAGGATCGCGTGGTGTTCCGGGTCGAGCACGAGGTCGGGCCGGGCGCCGCCGGGGCCGGGGGCCGGCCCGGCGGCGGTGACCAGGGAGATCAGGTCGAACAGGCCGTCGTCGACCGGGCGGGCGCGCCCCCTGGTCATCGAGAACAGCCGGACCACCGGCCCGGCCTCGTCGTCGAACCAGCGGTCGTCCACCGGGGTGCGGGGCGCGAACAGGTCGACCGGCTCGGCGCCGGCCCCCTCGTCGTCCGCGGGCGCACCACCGGCACCGGCCGGGGCGGTGGCCTCGGTCGGCTCGGTCGGATCGGGCTCGCTCATCGAATCGGTCATCTCCCGGGCAGCGTGTTCTCGGTCCTCGGTTCGGCGGCCAGGTGCTCGCCGACGCGCTTGACCAACAGTGCCATCTCGTAGGCGATCTGGCCCACGTCGGACTCGGCGTCGCTGAGCACGGCGAGGCAGCTGCCGTCACCGGCCGCGGTGATGAACAGGAACGCCTCGTCCAGCTCGACCATGGTCTGCCGGACTCCGCCGACCTGGAAGTGCCGGCCGGCGCCCTTGGCGAGGCTGTGGAAGCCCGCGGCGACCGCGGCCAGGTGCTCGGCGTCCTCGCGGCCGAGGCCGCTGGAGACGCCGGTGGCCAGGCCGTCGCTGGACAGGATCACCGCATGCCGAAGGGTCGCCACCCGGCCGACCAGGTCGTTGAGGAGCCAGTCGAGGTCCCCGGACGGCGGTGTTGTTGCGGTCATGATTCGGTTCCTTCTGCTGGTGCGGGCGGTGCGGTCGGCGGTTGGTGCGCCGGCGGGACGGAACGGCTGGGGGCGGCGGGCAGCGCGGGCGGCACCGGCGCGGAGGGCAGCGCGACCCGCAGTCTGGGCGCCTGCCCGGGGACGGGGAGCAGCGG
>NZ_JBSGET010000043.1:0-51960 GCF_053603035.1 Kitasatospora sp. NPDC004272
CGTCGGCGGACGGGGCGCTGCGGCGCGTCCGGCGGACCCGGGCGATCAGGGGCGCCGCGGCGCGTCGCGGTCCCGTCGCGGAGCGTCACTCGTTCGGCTGACGGTGCGGCGCGGTGGAGGCTCCCGGCCGGATCGGTCGTACTCGATCTGCCATGGTGGGCGACGGGGCGTCAGACGCCCTCTCACCCGCCAACTCCCGTACCGGGGGCCCCTGGTGCGCGGGCCGCCGCAGTCCGGCCCCGCGCCCGCCCGGTGCGGCGGAAAGGACGTCGAGCACGATGACCGACGACATCTCCCACGCGAAGATCCACCCCGCCATCGGGCTGGCCCGGCTGGGCAACAGCGCCCACCCCGACGGCTGGTTCTACGGGCCCGAGACCCCCGCCCCCGAACCCGTCACCCCCGGCGCCCACAAGGACGACACCGGCGCGATCAAGCGCCAGGCCGCCCGGTTCCGGATCTACGGCTACGACGCCCGGGGCCGGGTGGTGCGCGAACTCACCACCGCCGAGGCCGGGGTGGAGATCGAGTGGGCCGTGCACGTCGCCAACCGGAAGTCTGCCTGGTACAACTTCGACCTGGCCTTCGACATCCCCGACATGCAGGGCATGAAGTCCGCCCGCCGCAACCCCAAGCAGACCGACCGCGCCCGGCTCGTCATCGACCCCGGCCGCAAGACCCTGCGGGCCGGCACCGGCGGCCAGGTCGAGTTCACCGGCGGCACCTTCCTCGGCGTCGACGTCCCGCTCGGCCGGATGCACACCGACGACCACGGCCGGCTCGTCGTCCTCGGCGGCACCGGCACCTCCGGCGCCCCGAACGGTGAGGAACTGCACTCCTTCGGCAACAACGACGGCTGGTACGACGACACGTCGGACGGCCCGGTCACCGCCACCCTCACCCTCGGCGGCCGGAACGTCCCGGTCGAGGGCGCCTGGGTCGCCGTCGCCCCGCCCAACTACGCCCCCGACGTCAAGACCCTGCGCACCCTGTGGGACCTGCTGCACGACCTCTTCCTCCAGCAGGGCACCGTCCCGCCCGACCCCGCGGTCAACTTCGAGCGCGACGTCCTGCCGATCCTCCGGCGCTTCCACGAACTCCAGTGGGTCAACAACGGCTTCGCCGCCCACTACGGCTTCGGCGGCCCCCAGGACTTCCTCGCCCCCGCGATGCTCGCCCGCCTCGGCAGCACCGCCGACCGCAACCGCGAACTGCGCCGCCAGGTCTGGATCGCGATCCGCGACCACGCCCGCGACGGCCTCTCCCCGCAGCCCTGGCCCTGGTTCTACGGCGACGCGATGGCCAGCAGGCCCAAGTCCGCCCTCCAGTACATGACCCTCTCCGACACCCAGATCGCCCACCTCGCCGCCTGGGCCAAGGGCGAGTTCGACACCACCCCCTGGCCCGGCTTCCCGCACCGCCTGGAGGACGCCCCCGTCGCCGACCAGCCCGGCCTGCTCGACCGCGCCGCCCTCGACTTCTGCCTCGCCGACGCCTTCCACCCCGGCTGCGAAGTCACCTGGCCGATCCGCCACACCACCATGTACCAGGAGCCCTACCGCATCCTGCACCGCCCCGACGGCCAGGACGAACCCGACTACGGCCCCGAACTCACCGACCGCCAGGCCCTCGCCGCCGACGGCCCGCTGCACGCCCAGGGCCCCGGCGACCTCACCCGCTGGATGGCCATCCCCTGGCAGACCGACACCGCCAGCTGCCGCTCCGGCTACGAGTCGATCGCCCTGCCCAGCGTCCGCTACGACCCGCACGTCCCCACCTTCTGGCCCGCCCGGGTGCCCAACCACGTGCTCACCGAGGAGGACTTCCGGATCGTCAACAAGGAGGACGGCGGCACCCCCACCGAGGAGGAGCGCGAGGACGCCTTCGCCCGCCGGGCCTCCTGGCTGCGCGGGCTGCGCGGTGAGTACAAGGAGCAGCTCGCCCAGGCGGTGAAGGAGTGGCACGACTTCGGCATCGTCGAGACCCGGCGGTACACCGTCGGCGACGGCCGCTTCCCCGAGGTCCTCCAGGTCGAGTCCACCCCCGGCTTCCCGCTCGAAGGCGTCTCCCCCGACCGCAACCGCGTCACCCTGCACGTCCCCGAGACCACCCTCGACACCGCCCCCCACCCCGGCCTCCTCGCCGCCGCGGCCACCCACACCGGCTACTCCACGGAGGAGATCACCGTCGGCTACATCGACAAGCTGGACCCGTTCGGCGAGGAGTCCGCGAACGGCGGTGGCGCGAAGCCCGTGGACGGGACGGAGTGAGCGCGGCGGGGTCGGTGGTGTCGGTGGGGGAGCTCCTGGTGGAGGGCCGGGGTCGGGGGATCGGGGAGGGGCGAGGAGTCCGCGAACGGCGGTGGCGCGAAGCCCGTGGACGGGACGGAGCGGGCGCGACGGGGTCGGTGGGGGAGGCCCTGGTGGCGGGCGGGGCGGGGGGACGGTGAGCGGGCGGTACGAGGTGGTGGTGGCCGGGAGCGGGCCGGCCGGGGTGGCGGCGGCTTCGGTGCTGGCGCGGGCCGGGCGGGCGGTGCTGCTGGTGGAGGCCGGACGCGGGCCGGGGTCGGTGGGGGAGGCGCTGCCCGCCGCGGCCCGGGTGCTGCTGCGGGACCTGGGCGCGGAGCGGGTGCTGGCGGACGGTCACCTGCCGTGCCTGGCCAACCGCTCGGCCTGGGGCAGCGCGCTGCTGGGCTCGGCGGACAGCATCCTCGATCCGCACGGCCACGGCTGGCACCTCGACCGTCCGCGCTTCGACCGCCGGTTGCGCGAGTGCGCCCTCGCCCAGGGCGTCCGGTTCGCCGACCGCACCACCGTGCGCCCGCTGGCCCGGACCCCGGACGGAGGCTGGACGGTCGAACTGCGCGGGAGCGGACGGCGGACGGTGCACTGCCGCTGGCTGGTCGACGCGACCGGCCGCCGGGCGGCCCTCGCCCGGTCCTGCGGGGCCCGGATCCTGACCCGGGACCGGCTGGTCGCCGTCCACCTCACCCTCGGCCCCGCCGACCCGCCGGGCGCCGACACCACGACCACCGTCGAGTCCGCCCCCGACGGCTGGTGGTACACCGCACCGCTGCCCGCCGGGCGGCGCCTGCTCGCCTGGTACACCGACGCCGACACCCTCGCCGGGCAGAACGGGCATACCGGGCAGACCGGGGGGAGTGGGGAGGCCGGCTTCGGGCTGCCGGGGCCCGCGGGGCGTCCCGCCGGGGGCGGCTCCCGGTCGGCCGGCCCGGAGGCCTTCCGGCGGGCCCTCGCCGCCACCCGGTACGTCGGCCCGCTGGCCGCCGCGCACCCGTGGCCCGCCGGCGGGGTGCCGAGGCGGGCGCCCGCACACGGTGCGGAGCTGGACGCCGTGCACGGGGAGGGCTGGGTCGCGGCCGGGGACGCGGCCGTCGCGTTCGACCCGCTGTCCTCGCAGGGCATCCTGACCGCCCTGTTCACCGGCCTGCGGGCCGGGCAGGCCGTGCACGCCCGGCTGGGCGGAGACCGGGGGGCACCGGGGGAGTACGCCCGGACGGTGGCCGCCGTCCGGGAGGCACACCTGCGCAACCACCGCGCACACTACGCCGCCGAACGGCGCTGGTCCGACCGGCCGTTCTGGCAGCGCAGACACCGCACCACGACACCCGAGGAGACACCCGCATGAGCACCGGACCCCTGCCCGACACCCTCAGCGCCACCGGCGACCGGCACGGCCACCGCTTCCTGCTGATCGGCAAGAAGACGGTCTTCAGCTACCACCTGGGCCTCTACCACGTCCCGATCCACGCCTTCCAGCTGATCACCGCCTTCGGCCTGGACGACCGGCTGCGCACCACCTACCTCGACGACCTCGCCGCCCACGAGGACCAGCAGGTCTACTACTCGCTGTTCACCGAGGGCCACTGGCCGCTCCAGGAACTCGTCGACGGCACCCGCACCTCGCTCCCCGTCGAGCTGGAGCGGGTCACCGTCGACGCCGAGGGCCGGCGCACCTTCACCCCGCTGCTCCCGGCCGTCGACGTCAGCAGCCGCAAGGAGGACGTGGTCCACTACCGGCCGCTGGTGGCCGACGCCGGCTACCCCGACTTCCTGACCGAACTGGTCTTCGGCCGGGGCGACGAGATCCACCTTACCCACACCCTGGCCGGCGCCCCCAACTGGGACGAGGTGATCACCACCGTCGACCCGCAGGGCTTCCGGCCCGCCGACCTGGCCCCCGCCGCGACGCTCACCGTGCCCTCGGTCAAGGACCCGCACGGCGCCGCCCCGAAGAGCCCGCTGACCCCCGGCGCCCGCTACGAGGCGGGGATCGGCGACCGCGCCGTCTCGTTCACCGTCGGCCGCCAGGGCTGGTGGAACAACACCTCGCTGAACGCGCAGTGACCGCTCCGCGCTGACCTCCGCCCCCGGCCGCCAGGGACGAAAGCCCCGGTGACCGGGGGCGCGGGGGCGGGCAGGCTGGAAGGGGGAGCGGCCCCGCCGGGCGCCGCCGTTCCGGGGCGGGCCCGAGCCCGGGGAGAGCCCAGGACCGGGGAGAGCCCGAGCCCGGGTGAGTCCGAGCCCGGGTGAGTCCGAGGCCGGAGAAGTCCGGAGAAGTTCAGGGGAAGCCCGTGGGGAGTCCGCGGGGGGAGGAAGCAGAACCGCCATGCCGCTGCGCACCGTCGGGCCCCCGTCGCTGCCCGCCCTCGTCCTGTCGCTGTCCGCGCTGGTCGCCGGGGCCTCCGCGGTCGGCGGCTACCTGGTCAACGAGCGCCACGAGAGCACCGTCCGGCAGTTGGAGCAGCGGATCCGTCCCGCCCAGAGCGCCCTCGCCCAGGCCCGGACCGCGGTCGGCGACGCCCGCAGCGCCTGCCTGGCCGAGGACGGCGCCCAGGCCGACACGCTGCGCACCGACGCCCGCGGCCGCCTCGCCCAGCGGCTCCCGGAACTGCGCACCCTCACCGCGTACCACCCGCAACTCGCCGCCAGCACCGCGGACTTCGACCGCGCCACCACCGGCTGGCTGGACGGCCTGCCCGCCGAGGACCGGGCCGCCGCGCTCGCCGCCTGCGGCGCGGCCGGCACCGACGCCGACGGCACCGACGCGGCCGACACCGACGGGGACGGCTACCCGGCCGTCCACCGGCACGCCGACCGGCTCGGCGGCCAGCTCGCCGCCGAGGCCCACCACGCCACCGCCGACGCCACCCGGGAAGGCCGGGCCGTGCTGCTCTACCTGCTCCTGCTGTGCGGCGGCCTGGTCGTACTGGCCGGACTGACCGCCCGCCAGATCACCCGCCGCCTGCTCACCCCGCTGGCCGGGATCGAACAGCGGCTGCGCCAGGACGCCCCGGCTGCCGGAACCCCGGCCGCCGACGGCCCCGCCCCCGCCGCGCTCAGCCGGCTCGCCCACGCCGCCGACACCCTGCGCGGACGGCTGCGCACCGCCCAGCGGCAGGCCCACCGCGACCACCAGGCGCTGGTCCAGAACGGGCCCTGCGTCCAGGGCCTCGGTGCGATCCTCGCCTCCCGGCACCGCTCCGGCCCCGGCGTCACCGCGCACGGCGAACTGGTCGCCGCCGAGGGGCTGCTGGCCGGCGACTACCTCGGCGTGCTCGCGCTGCCCGACGGCTCCACCGCGCTGCTGCTCGGCGACGTCTCCGGACACGGCGTCGAGGCCGCGCTGCTCGCCGTCCAGCTCAAGTGCGCGCTGCGCGGCGCCCTGCGCACCGCCGCCGACCCGGCCGCCGCCGTCCGCGCCGCCTGGCACACCCTCGACCCGGACGACGAGCACTTCAGCACCCTGGTGCTGGCCCGCCTCGACCCGCGCACCGGCCGTCTCGGCTGGCTGAACGCCGGACACGAACGGCCCTTCCTGCGCCGCGCCGACGGCACCGTCGAACGGCTCGCCCCCACCGGCCCGCTGCTGCACCCGCTGATCGAGCCCGACGCCGACACCTGGACCGAGCGCAGCACCCCCTTCCACCCGGACGACCTGCTGGTGCTGTGCACCGACGGCCTGACCGAAGGACGCGGCCCCGGCGGCGAGTTCGGCGAACGGCGGATCGCCGAGCTGCTGGCCGCGCTGCCCGCCGGCACCACCCCCGCCGAGGCGGTCCGCGCCCTGCACGCCGGGGCCGAGCGCTTCGGCCTGGACTGGCGCCGGGACGACGTCACCGTCCTGGCTGCGGCACTGGATTGACGGAGCGTCAGGGGACGGGTTCGAGCGCTGCCCGGGCTCGCGGGGCGCCGCAGGCTGTCCGGCGGCCGGGCTCGGCAGCGGGCGGACCGGAAGCTTCGGAGCGCCGGCCGTCCGCGCGCCGGTGGGGGCGCCACTCTCCTCGCGGCGGGGCCGGATCGACGTCAGGTCAGGTTCCGGGTTCGAGCACCACCCGCCGGTCCGGTCCGAGGAACGCCGCCAGTCGTTCGGCCTCCGCCGTCACCTCCCCGGCGGCCGGACCCGGCAGCGGGCGGAACGGGCGGACCAGCAGCTCCGGGCCGCTGACCGTCCAGGTGCCCGCGACGAAACCGTCCAGCAGGAAGGTCGGGAGGACCCGGGCCGCGCCCGGTAGCACCCGTGGCCGGTCCGCGTCGGCGAGCACCCGGGTGCGGTCGGCGTGCCCGAGCAGCAGGTTGTCGTACGCGGGCAGGAACCGCACCGGGACGGGGCGGGCCGGGTCGGCGAGCACCGCGTCCGGCAGGTCGAACAGCTCGGTGCCGCGCTCGTCGCGGTGCACCCGCAGCCGGGGGCGCAGCTCCTCGAACACCGCCCGCATCCGGGTCAGCCCGGACCAGCTCTGGAAGTCCTTCACCCCGGCGGGGCCGAACGCCGCCAGGTAGCGCAGCACCGCCGTGCCCGCCGACAGCTCGCCGGGCCGCAGTTCGGCGAGCGCCAGCGAGGTGTTCGCCCGGGTGCCCCAGCCGCCCCAGGCGGCGCTGTCAGGTCCGTGCAGCACCGGCACCCGCAGTTGCACCGCGCCCGCCAGCAGTCTGCCGTCCCGGCCCGGGTAGCGGGCGGCCAGCCCGGTGGCGAGGGTCTGTCGGGACAGCGTCCGGCCGGCCAGCAACTCCCGTCCGGCATCGGCGAGTTCGTCCAGGTCGAGGCCGTCGGTGGCGGGGGCGAAGTACCGGGACCGCGAGGTCCGGTCCAGCACCGGCTGGAGCAGCGGCCGCCACTGCCCGAAGTCCGCGCCGCTGGACAGGTGCTGGGTGCTGCGCAGCGAGGCCGAGCGCACCACCCGCCCGTCGGCGAGCAGCGCCGCCAGCTCCTCGCGCCGGAAGTCCTCGATCCGCGCCCACAGCCCGAGGTAGGGCCAGTTCGGCTCCTGCGCCTGGAGCGCGACCAGCCGGTCCACCACCTCCGCCGCGGCGAGCCCGGTCCGTTCGGTGAGGAACTGCCGTTCGAGTAGCGTCCGGTTCAGGGTGCGGACGGACAGTACGTCGTTCATGCGGCGCGGGTTCTCCCGTCGGATCGTGGGGCCTGCCCGCCACGCTACGGGCCACAGCGGTCACTTCCCGTCCGCAATTCGCGGCTCGCCGGAAGGGGGCGAGCGCGGCGGCGGGGCGGGCGGGCCCTGCGGGTGTGTCGCGCGGGCGGATCGATCTTCGGCGGTCAGGATGGTGCTTCCCGCGCCGAAACGCCCCTCCCCGGGGCCGACGAGGAGCAGTCATGGACGTGTCCGCAGGGCTGTGGGCAGGCACCATCGCGGTGCTGGTCGCGCTGATCGTGGCCGACTTCTTCATCGGCGGCCGCAAACCGCACGAGGTCTCGATCAAGGAGGCCGGGATCTGGACCACCGTGTGGGTGGTGCTGGCCGGCCTGTTCGGCGGCTTCGTCTGGTGGTACGGCGGCTCGAAGCCCGCGGTCGAGTTCTTCGCCGGGTACGTCACGGAGAAGTCGCTCAGCGTGGACAACCTGTTCGTGTTCATCCTGATCATGGGCAAGTTCGCGGTGCCGAAGATCTACCAGCAGTGGGTGCTGATGTTCGGGGTGATCATCGCCCTGGTGCTGCGCGGCGTCTTCATCGCGGGCGGCGCCGCGCTGGTCGCCAAGTTCTCCTGGGTGTTCTACATCTTCGGCGCGTTCCTGGTCTGGACGGCCGTCAAGCTGGTCAAGGAGGCCGGGCAGGACAAGACCGAGGAGGAGTTCGAGGAGGGGCGGCTGCTACGGCTGATCAAGAAGCGCGTCCCGTCCACCGACGAGTACCACGGCACCAAGCTGTTCGTCCGGATCGACGGCAGGCGGCTGATGACGCCGATGATGACCGTGATGCTGGCCATCGGCACCACCGACATGCTGTTCGCCCTCGACTCGATCCCGGCGATCTTCGGCCTGACCCAGGACGCGTACATCGTCTTCACCGCCAACGCCTTCGCGCTGATGGGCCTGCGCCAGCTCTACTTCCTGATCGGCGGCCTGCTGACCAGGCTGGTCTACCTCTCCTACGGCCTGTCGGTGATCCTCGGCTTCATCGGCGTCAAGCTGATCCTGCACGCCCTGCACGAGAGCGGCGTGCACGTGCCGGAGATCAGCATCGCCTTCTCGCTGGCCTTCATCGTGGTGGTGCTGGCGGTCACCACCGTCGCCAGCCTGCTGGCCTCCCGGAAGCAGGACCGGAAGCAGGACCGGGCGGCCGGTGCCTGACCCGCGGTCAGGCACCGGCCCGGCGGTTCAGCCGCGCGGGCTGAGCTCGGCCATCGCGCTCCAACCGGTGCCGGGGACCTCGACGTTGACGATCTCCGGGGTCCGGGAGATGAAGTCCGGCATCCAGGCCATCGCGGTCTTGAAGTGCTCCGACTCGACGTGCCGGGCGCCCGCCTCGCCGTCCCGGAACGCCTCCAGCAGCACGTACTGGTGCGGGTCGTCGACGCTGCGGGACCACTCGAAGAAGACGTTGCCCTCCTCGGCGCGGGTCGAGGAGGTGAACTCCTCGACCCGCTCGATCCAGCCGGCGCTGTACTCGGGCCGGACAGTGAACTTGACGGCGATGAAGATCACGACTGCTGCTCCTCGACGGTGGTTCGCGCGCGCTCGCGCGCCTTCACCTGCAACGATCGCAGATCGGCGAGGTGCGCCGCGTCACCGGCTCCGCAGGTACGCCGCCGCGGCCGCCCGCAGCCGCCCTCGCCCCGCCCCCCGGTCGCACGGCCACCACCCTGACCAGCGGAAATCCGTTTGCGCGGCGGCCCCGGCGGGTGCTGGGGTGGGCGGATGGACCAGCACGAGGTACTCGCCCTGTTCGACCGGCGGTTGCGGCGCGACGCGCGGCCGGACAGCCCCACCGCCCGGGTCGAGCGGGACGGCGCCGTGGTGCGGCAGACCGGGGCGGAGCACGACTGGAACGGCGTCCTCTGGTCGGACCTCGACGCGGCGGGCGCGGACGCGGCGATCGCCGCCCAGGCCCGGCACTTCGCCGCGCGCGGCCTGGAGTGCGAGTGGAAGGCGTACGCCCACGACCGGCCCGCCGACCTCGGGCGGCGGCTGTGCGCGGCCGGGTTCACCGCCGGGCCGGCCGAGGCGGTGATGGTCGCCGACGTCCGGGAGCGGGGGACCGACGCGGTCCTGCCCGCGGGCGTCCGGCTCCGCCCGGTCACCGACGCCGCCGGGGTCGACCTGGTGGCGGCCGTCCACGAGCAGGCGTTCGGCACCGACGCCGCCCGGCTGCGGCAGCGGCTGCTCGACCGCCTCGCCCACGACCCCGACACCCTCCGCCTGGTGGTCGCCACGGTCGACGGAACGCCCGTCTGCTCCGCCCGGATGGAACTCCTCCCCGGCACCGGGTTCGCCGGCCTCTGGGGCGGCGGCACCCACCCGGCCTGGCGCGGCCGGGGCATCTACCGGGCGCTGGTCGCCCACCGGGCCCGCCTCGCCGCCGAGCTCGGCTACCGCTACCTCCAGGTCGACGCCACCAACGACAGCCGTCCGATCCTGGACCGGCTCGGCTTCACGACCCTCACCACGACCACGCCGTACCTCCGCCCGCCCCTGGCCTGCTGACCGTCCTGGCCGTCCGGCCCCCCTGGCCCCTCCGGCCGTCCGGGCCGTTCGTCCACCACCGCCGTGAAGTGCGGGGACGGGCGCCGCGGCGCTCGAAGGGCGTCGGTCGCCGCCCCTACGATGGGCGGCATGACGACAGCCGGGCCCGGGGGCCAACTGATCGACGGCCGCTTCGAGTTGCTGGCGCGGCTCGGGGGCGGCGGGATGGGGCTGGTCTGGCGGGCCAGGGACACCCTGCTGGAGCGCGAGGTGGCGCTGAAGGAGGTCCGGCCGCCGGACCCGGCGATGCTGGACGCGGATCCGGCGGCCGCGTACGAGCTGCGCGAGCGGGTCCTGCGGGAGGCGCGGGCGCTGGCCCGGCTGCAGCACCCCAACGTGGTGACCATCCACCACATCGTGGACAACGCCGAACTCGCCCACCCCTGGCTGGTGATGGAGCTGGTCCCCGGCGGCTCGCTGGCCGACCGGCTCGGCCGCGGCCCGCTCGCGCCGCAGGAGGCGGCCCGGCTCGGCCGCGGCCTGCTGGCCGCGCTCGGCGCCGCGCACGCCGCCGGGATCCAGCACCGGGACGTCAAACCGGGCAACGTGCTGCTGCGCGCCGACGGCACGCCCGTGCTCACCGACTTCGGGATCGCCGCGCTCAGCGAGTCCACCAGCCTGACCGCCACCGGCGCGCTGATCGGCTCCCCCGAGTACATCGCCCCCGAGCGGATCCGCGGCCACGAGGGCGACCCGGCCTCCGACCTGTGGTCGCTCGGCATGACGCTCTACGTCGCCGTCGAGGGCCACCACCCGCTGCGCCGGGCCAACAGCATCGCCACCCTGGCCGCCGTCCTGGACCAGCCGCTGCCGCCGCCGGTCCGCTCCGGCCCGCTCGGGCCGACGCTGACCGCGCTGCTGGCCCGCGACCCGGCCGAGCGGCCCGACGCCGCCCGCCTGGACCGGCTGTTCGCGGCCGCCGAGCAGGGCTTCGACGGCACCCTCGGCGGCAGCCCGGCCTTCTCGCCGACCGAGACCAACTCCCCGCCCCCGTACGCCCGGACGGAGACCGACGGCACCCTCCCGCACACCCCGGTTACCACGGGCACCCCGCACACCCCGGACACCCCGCACGCCCCGACCGGGACGGTCGGCCCGGAGCGGTCGCGGCGGCCCGGGGCGCGACTGGCCGTGCTGGCCGGGGTCGCGGCGCTCGGGGTGCTGGGGTGGACGCTCGGGCCGGGCCTGTTCGACCGGAAGGAGGCCGAGGGCGGCGGGCGTTCGGCCGCGAAGGTCTCGGCGCCCGCGAGCACCCCGGCCGCCCCGCCGAGCAGTCCGGCGGCCCCCGCCTCGTCCGCCGGTGCCGACCCCGGGGCGTCCGTCGACCCCATCACCCCCGGTGCGCCCGTCGATCCGGGCACGGGCCTGCTCACCGCGGACGGCGCCCGCGGCCTGGTGGAGAAGATCCGCGCGGCCACCGGCAGCACCACCGTCATCGACATGTCGATCTATCCGGACCACGCCAACGGCAAGGTGCTGAAGAAGGACGACCCCACCCGCTACGACGAGGTCAGCTACCGCGACGGCAAGCTCACCAGCCGGCCCGGCGGCATCGTCATCGAGGGGCAGGACCCCGCCGACCTGGCGAAGATCGACTGGAGCCGGATCCCGACCGTGATGGCCACCGCCAGGGCCCAGCTCGGCGTGCCGCACCCCAAGTCCAGCTACCTGCACGTCGACTACGGCTGGTTCGCCGACGAGATCACCCTGCGCTACTACGTCTCCGACGACTACAACAGCGGCGGCTACCTCACCGCGGGCGCCAGCGGGAAGGTCCTCCGGGTGGTGAAGTCCTGACCGGCCGGAGCGCCGCACGGCGGTCCCGCCCCCCGCTGTCCGGACGGACCGGGCGGACCATCGCCACCAGCTCCGGCGACACCGCCGTGGCGGGCTGCGTGCCGAACGCCCGGTAGCCCCAGTCCTCGTACAGCCGCAGCACCCGGCCCGCCCCCGCCAGCGGGTTCACCATCAGGCAGACCCGCCGCTCCGCCCGCCCGGCCAGCAGCGCGTCGTGGATCCGCCGCGCCGCCCCCGTGCCCCGCCACGGACCCCGGACGCCGATCTCCCGCAGCGCGAGCACCGGCTCGGCGGCGAACCCCGCCGGCAGCGGCCCCGCCAACCGCCCCCAGTACCCGTCATCGGGACCCACCGTGTTCCCGTAGGCGTACCCGACCGGCGTGTCGCCGTCCCGGCCGAGGACCAGCGCGAAGCCCGCCCCCGCCGCGTGCAGGTCGAGCCGCCCGGCGAACGCCCCGACCCGGTAGTTCGGCTCGTGCAGCAACGGCGCCCGGACGTCCGCGTACGCCGCCAGCAACTCCTGCCGGACCTGCGGGGTGAGGACGGTGCAGCGGTGCAACTCGACGGGCACGCGGGGCCTCCGCTTCCTCCGCGAGGCGGATCCAGGGTGGGCGAACCGTAGCACCGGGGCGGCGGGCGGCGGGTGGTAAATGAGTCGACAGCGCCACCGGAGCCCGGCAGAGCGGACGTCCGCGACGGGCAGCGAACTGTGGGACCGGGAGACCGTTCACCCGGGACTCCGCGAAGCACGTCTCCGTCCGGCGCGGACCACCGTCCTGACCGGCCGCCCCGCCGCCGGACCGGGGGTGTCGGCGGTCGTGGCTAGAGTGGCGGCCATGACCCTGGCAGCAGTGATGATCACGGTGGACTGTGCGGAACCGCGGGAACTGGCCCGCTGGTGGGCCGAGGCGCTGGGCGGCGAGATCGCCGAGGACCACGGCGACTTCGTCATCGTCGGCGCGGAGACCGTTGCGATGGGCTTCCAGCGGGTGGCCGAGGAGCGGCAGGGGAAGAACCGGGTGCACGTCGACTTCGCCGTCGCGGCCGGCGCCGGCATGGCGCAGGAGGTGGCGCGCCTGGTCGCCCTGGGGGCGAGCGTCGTCGGGGAGCACAGCGTCCCCGGCCTGACCTGGACGGTGCTGCGGGACCCGGTCGGGAACGAGTTCTGCGTCCACTGAGCCCGGCCCGGCGGCCCCGGCCGCAACGACGGAGCCCCGTCAGGCGAACAACTCCGACATCACCCGATCAAGTTCGGAAGCGCGCCCTGGCCGTCGACGTGCTGGGCCTGGCATCGCCGTCATCGTCCGGGCCGCGAACGCGCACGACAACGCTGCGGGCATCGCCCTGCTGGACCGGGTCGCCCAGCGCGCCGGCGGAAGTGTCCCAAAGGCCCTGGTCGACCAGGGCCTCAAGAAGCAGGTCACCGAGCACGGCGCTCTCCCGGGCGTCGATGTCGAGATCGCCGAACGCAGCCCGCTGCCACCCCTGGCACGGATCCTGACCCCCGGGCAGGCGCAGTGCGGGGAGACCAGCGCGGTGCCCGGGCCGAGGTCACCGGCCAGGACGTAGGCGCGCTCGCCGTCCATCGCACCACCGTGCAACTCGACCTGGACCCACTCCTGCTGCGCCGTGCCCGCCGGGCCGCCGTGCTGACCGCGGTCACGCGTCGCGCGTGGGCTCCGGGCCGGTGGCGGCCCCGGCCAGGGTCCACGAGGCCAGGATGCCCAGCGCCTGGGCGGACGCCGACCGGGGCGCGGCGGTGTAGAGGAACAGCGCGATGTCGCTGTCCCCGGGGAACGACAGCGTCTCGTACTCCACGGTGAGTTCGCCGACCAGGGGGTGCCGCAGCCGTTTGGAGCCGTGCGTGCGCTGGTGGACGCGGTGCTGCTGCCACCAGCGGTCGAACTCCTCGCTGCGTTCCCTCAGTTCGGTGACGAGCGCTTCGGTGAGCCGCCGGTCCGCTTCGCGTACGGCGTCGAGCCGCAGGTTCTCCACCGCGGCGCGCGCCTGCACCTCCCAGTCGACGAACAGGGCGCGCGCGTCCTGGTCGAGGAAGAGCCAGCGGGTGTAGTTGCGCTCCGTGGCGGGCATCGCCTCGAAGTCCGCGAACAGTGCCCTGGCCATGCGGTTCGCCCCCAGGACGGCGGAGCGGCGGCCGAGGACCAGGGCGGGGGCGGCGGGGTCCAAGGAGTCCAGCAGCTGGTGGAGTCCGGGGCGCAGGCGCTGGACGCCGGGTGAGCGGGGTGCCGAACGGGCGATGGTGCTGCCGATGAGGTCCTTGAGGTGGGCGAGGCCCGCCCCGTCGAGTCCCAGGGCGTGCCCGACGGCCTCCACCACGGCCGGGGACGGGCTGATGGGGCGGCCCTGTTCGAGCCGGGCGTAGTAGTCGGCGGAGACGCCCGCGAGGCGGGCGACCTCCTCGCGCCGCAGTCCGGGCACCCGCCGCACCCGCCCGTCCGGTGGCAGTCCCGCCCGCTCGGGGTCGCACTGGGCGCGGGAGCGCTTGAGGAAGTCCGCGAGTTCGCGGTTGACAGCGGCCATGGGAACAGTCTGCGCCACGGGCGGCGGGCGTGGCCCTGCCAGGGAGGGTCTGTCGGTCCTAGTCAGCCGCGGCCCAGGACGTGCGGGGCCCGTTGTGGCCCGGGGGACCGCGCTGCGGCGGCCAAGGATGGAGTCAGCGCCGGAACGGCAGAACGGTCCGGCTCCCCTTCGCGGCACTCAGGAAAGAGGATCACCATGTCCGACACCACCACTCCCGCCACCTGGCTCGTCACCGGCGCCTCCCGCGGCATCGGGCTGGAGCTGGTGCGGCAACTGCTCGCCCAGGGCCACAACGTGGCCGCCACCACCCGTTCCACCGAGCGCCTGACGGCGGCGCTCGGCGCGACGGCCGACACCGGCCGGCTCCTTGCGCTGACCGTGGACCTGACGGACCAGACGCAGGTCGAGGGCGCCGTGCGGCAGGCCGCCGAGCGCTTCGGCCGCCTGGACGTCGTCGTCAACAACGCGGGGTACGGCTACCTCGCGGCGGTCGAGGAGACCAGCGCCGAGGACGTGCGGGACATGCTCGACGTCCAGGTCGCCGGGGTGTGGCACGTGCTGCGCGCGGCGCTGCCGGTGATGCGCGAGCAGCGCGCGGGCCGCGTCATCAACGTCTCCTCGGTGCTGGGTCTGACCGCGGTGCCCGGCTGGGCCCTGTACTGCGCGGGCAAGTTCGCGCTGGAGGGGTTGAGCGAGGCGCTCGCCGCCGAGGTCGCGGACTTCGGCATCAAGGTCACCGTCGTGGAGCCCGGCTACTTCCGCACCTCCTTCCTCACCCCGGACTCCCTCGCCCTGCCCGCCGAGACCTCCGAGCACTACCCGGCGGTGCGGGCCATGGTCGAGGACCACGTCAAGCTCCAGGGCCACCAGCTCGGGGACCCGGTCAAGGGGGCCGCCGCCATCATCGAGCGGGCCGGCCGCGAGGACGGCCCGCTGCGCCAGCTGCTGGGCTCCGACGCCCACGCCTACGCCACCGCGAAGGTCGACGCCCTGCGCGCCGAGCTCGACGCCAACGCGGTGTCCGCCCGCGCCACCGACTTCCCGCGGAGCTGAGCCGCCTCGCCGCCGGGCCGGGCCGAGCCCGGCCCGGTGCCGATGCCGCATCCGAAGATTCGAAACCCGAAGAACAGTACAGAGGGAGCAACCCCGTCATGAGCCGCATCCTGATCGTCATGTCCGCCGCCGATGTCTGGCAGCGGACTGACGGCTCGCTGTACCCCACGGGCTACTGGGCCGAGGAACTCGCCGCTCCGCACGAGAAGTTCGTGCGGGCCGGACACACCGTGGACTTCGCCTCCCCGGGCGGGGTCCTCCAGCCGCTGGACCGGCACAGCGCGGACCCCGCCATCGCCGGGGAGGACTGCGCCCACTACGTGGCGCACGCCCGGCGGGCGCTCGACGATTTCGGCCCGCTGCTGAAGCTGGCGGACGTCGACGCCGCGGCGTACGACGCGATCGTCCTCCCCGGCGGCCACGGCCCGGTGGTGGACCTCCACGAGGACGCCGACCTGGGGCGCGTCCTGGTCGCCGCCGACGCCCGGGACAAGGTCATCGCGGCGGTCTGCCACGGCCCCGCCGCCCTGCTCAGCGCGGTCGGCCCCGACGGACGGTGGATCTTCGCGGGACGCCGCGTCGCCGCCTTCACCACCGAGGAGGAGGAGCTGTTCGGCACCGCCGAGCACGCGCCCTGGCTCCAGGTCGACCGCCTCGTGCGGGCGGGTGCCCGCCACGAGCAGGGAGCGGCGTACCAGCCCTTCGTCGTCCAGGACGGCAACCTCGTCACCGGCCAGAACCCGGCCTCCAGCGGCCCCCTCGCCGACGCCGTCAACAGGCGGCTGGCCGAGCGGGCGTGATCGCCGCCGGCGGGGGGAGGCGGCGCGCGGCCGCCGCCTCCCCCCGCCTCGGGCGGTCGCGGACCCGTCCGGAGAACCCCCTCACCCACGTCCCACCGGACCCATGGAGACCCACGTGCTTCCCACCACCCGCGACCGGGCCGACCGGCAGGCCCCCGCCGATGCCTGCGCGGCCCCGTCCGCCGTCGCGCCCCGCTGGATGTGGCTGGCGATCCTGCCGATCCTGTCGCTGTTCGTCCTCTCCAACGCCGCCACCCCGCTGTACACGGTCTGGCAACGGCGCATCGGCTTCTCCGACACCACCCTCACCTGGATCTTCGCGGTCTACATCGCGGGGCTGCTCACCTCACTGCTCGTCAGCGGGCCCGCCTCCGACCGGGTGGGGCGCAAACCCGTGCTGCTGCCCGCCCTCGCGCTGTCCCTCGTCAGCTGCCTGCTGTTCATGACGGCCGACAGCGTCGCCGCGCTTCTCGCCGCCCGGCTGCTGACCGGTCTCAGCGTCGGCGCCGTCGTCTCCTGCGGCATCGCCGCCGTGGTCGACCTCTCCGGAGGCCGGAGCGCCCGGGCCGCCCTGCTCGCCTCCAGCGCCATCGTGCTGGGTTCCGGGCTGGGCCCCCTGCTGGCGGGGGCCGTCATCGACGCCTCCGCCGAGCCGGTCCTCCCCGTCTTCCTGCTCGTCCTCGTCCTGCTGGCCGCGTCGCTGCTGGTCGCCGCCAGGATGCCGCTGCCCGTCCACCCCCGCCGCGGGGGGCGCCTGGTCCGGATGCCCTCGGTGCCGCGGCCGCAGCTGGCGCACCTGGCCCTGGGGGCCGCCGTCTACGCCCCCGGGCTGGTCGGCGGGTCCTTCTTCCTGGCGCTGGGCCCCTCCCTGCTGCACAGCGTGCGGCCGCACGCCGGGGCCCTGGCCACCGGGGCGCTGGTCTTCCTCGCCTTCGCCGCGGCCACTGGTGTCCAGTTCGCGGCCCGCGGCCTGCCGGTGCGGGTCGCGCTGCCCGCCGGCGCCGGCGCCACGTCCGCCGGCATGGCCTGCCTGCTCGTGGCCGCCGCCGCGCACCAGGTGGTCGCGCTCCACGCCGCCGCCGTCCTCGTCGGCGCGGGACAGGGTGCGGGACAGCTCTCCGCCTTCACCCTGCTCAACTCCTCGGTGCCGCGCGACCGTCTCGCCGCCGCGAACTCGTGCCTGAGCATGAGCGTCTACCTTCCCGCCGCCGCCTTCACCCTGGCCGCCGGCCGGGCGAGCGACCGGTTCGGCATCGACGTCAGCACGCAGCTGCTGGCGGCCGTCGTGATCCTGATCGCCGGTGCCGTCGGCGTCGCTCTCGTCCTCCGCAGGGGCCGGGTGCCCGCGGTGGGCCGGGGATGAACCCGGCGCGCCCGGGTCGGGGTTCAGGGCGTGCCGTTGCCGGACGGCCGACCGGCCGACACCCCGCCGAGCGCGGCCTTCCGGGTGCTGCCGGGTGCCGCGGTCGCACGCAGTTCCCGGCCCGGCCCGCCCACCAGCACCCGCGGGTACTGAACTTGATCGAGTGATGTCGGGGTCGTCTGCCTGCGCGGGGCTGGGCTGGTCCGGTAGCCCTGGGGCGTGAGGGACGCGCAGGGCGGCGGGCTGGCCGACGCCGGCACGGCGGGTCGAAGGGCTCGCCAGGGCGGCCACGGTTGTCCGAGGTTCAACTGGCGCGCTTGGAGCGTGAGTGGGAACGGGGGCCGTTGGCGCACGGCTGGGCGGATCAACGGTGGACGCCGGCCCGGGTGAAGACCCTGATCGGGCGGCTGTTCCACGCGGTCCGGGAGTACACCGGGCGCAAGGACCAGTCGAAGGGCTTCGGCCGGCGCGACTTCCGTGGCCTGCTCGTCCGCGCCCGCATCCAGCTCGGCGGCCCGATCGTCGTGGTGTGGGACAACGTCCGCCTGCACCTGACGAAGCCGTTGCGCGAGTTCATCGACGCGAACGCCGAGCGGCTCACCGTCTTCCGACTTCCCACCTGCGCGCCGACCTCAACCCGACCGAAGGAGTCCGGTCCCTGGTCGAGCGGGACATCGGCAACCTCGCCGCCGCGAGTCTCGCGGATGTCACGCGTGCGGTGAAGCGCCGGCTCAAGAGGCTCCAGTACCGTCCGGACGTGATCGACGGATGGCCTGCCGGCACCGGGCTCTCCCCTGATACCTGAGCTCGCAGTCCCGCCTCCGCAGACCCGTGCTCCAATAGCAGCCCACGCCCGGAGCTGCCCGCTGCTGGGAAAGGCCCAACGCTGAACCGAGGTGACATGACCGGGCGAGGGACTTCAAGAGCCTTCTTCCTCCGTTACTGGCAGCCGACCAACGGGGTGGAGGTCGGCTGCCAGGTGGCCGGCGTCGCCGAAGTTGTCGCGCACGCTGACCAGGCCGCGCAGGCATACACAGCCGAGGAGGCTGATCGTCTGCCCGGCATCTCCCTGTGGCGGGGAGCCGACCTGCCCGAGAACTCGCTCAGCATCGCCATCGGTCCAACGGGCTGGGCCGTCATCCATACCGATGACGCGTTCTTCCAGACCGTGACGCGAGGCCCGCGAAGCCAGCAGCGGACTCGACACAGGGTCCGCTTCGACGACCTGCTGGAGATCCCGGGCGACTGCTTCATCGACAGGGGGCTCGCGATCGACACCGTGTCGCTGTGGATGACCGAGGACGCCCTACTGGAGGCCGCCAGCTTCTCCGACGACCTGTTCAGTCAGGTCCGCGGGGCGGGGCTCACACCGGCCGGCTGATCCGCAGCATCCCGACATCACCCTTTCGACTTCAGCAGCCGCGTTTCTCCAACGTCCGCTCCTTGACTGATAGTTCAATCTTCATATGCCGCAATTGGGGGCCTCCCGCCACCGCGGGAACTGGACCGTCCCGGTCACAACGGGGGAGGAACCGGAGCGGCGCCAGGTGCACACCCTCATGCGCACCCACCCGGAGCGGAGGAAGGCCCCGGGAGTTCATCCGGACCGGAAGCAAGCCAACGCACCCCACCAGCTTGCGAGTTGGTGAACCTTCCCGGCCAACAGCAGATAGGACCGGTGGTGGTCCCGGCACACAGTCACCGGGGTGAGCCGCCCCGTTGCAAGTACGGCCGTGATCTGCCGGTTGCGCCTGCACGGGTAGCACCGCCAGGCCGACCGGCCGCCGAGCACCGACCCTCGCGCTGATCTCCGGGGCGTGGTCGTCCGGCGGGGGAAGCAGTGGGGCGGGGCGTGGGCGGTGCGCTGCGGGTCGGCGATTGGGGGCGTCCGTCAGTGCGGGAGCCGTGGCAGCAGCCGCACTCCGAGCGCCAGCCAGGCGGCTGCCAGCAGCCAGCCGCCCAGGACGTCCAGGGGCCAGTGCACGCCCAGGTAGACCCGGGTGAAGCCGATCACGGCGGTGAACAGCGCTGCCGCTGCCGCTGCGGGGCGGGCCGCCGGGGGGCGGGCGCGGGCCACCGCGACGGCGAGCAGGCCGGCGGAGAGGGCCGAGGTGAAGGCGTGGCCGGAGGGGAAGGCGTGGCCGGAGGCGTCGAAGGCCCAGTCGGCGACCGGGGGGCGGGGGCGGGCGAGGGCGCGCATCAGCCCCTGTCGGAGCAGCTGGCCCGCGATCAGCCAGGCCACCGGGGCGAGGAGGAGGAGAAGGGCCGGCCGGGCGCCGGAGGGGCGGCGGGACCGGACCGCGACCGCGCCCGCCGCCAGGGCCAGCAGGTACGGGAAGACGTCGGTGCCCAGCGCGGTCACCGCCATCGCCACCGTCCGGGCCCAGCCCGGGCGGTGGGTCACGCCCCAGTGCACCGCCGCCGTCTCGAAGCCGAACGGGGCCCGGCCGTGGGCCAGCACCACGACCGTGAGCAGCGCGAACGCCCCGCCGCAGGCCGAAGCCGGCAGGACGGGGCGACGCGGGGAGGAGGCGCTCACTCGGCCCCGGCCCGGCGGCGCGAGCGCAGCAGTTCCAGGGCCAGCGGCAGCAGCGAGACCAGCACCACCAGGGCCACGATCGGCAGCAGGTAGTGGTCGACGTTCGGGATCGACGAACCGAGCGCGTACCCGGCCAGCACCAGCCCCACCGTCCAGACCAGGCCGCCCGCGACCTGCCACACCGTGAAGGTCCGGACGTCCACGCCCAGGGCGCCCGCCAGCGGGTTCAGCACGGTGCGCACCACCGGGACGAAGCGGGCCAGCACCACCGCCTTGGCGTGCCCGTAGCGGGTCAGGATCTCCTCGGCCCGCACCGCCCCGGCCTGCAGGTGCTTGTTGCGGGACCGGGCCAGCAGCGCCCGGCCGCCCCGCTTCCCGATCAGGTACCCGACCTGCGCCCCGGCCAGTGCACCGACCACCGCGGCGGCCAGCACCTGGCCCAGGTTCAGGTGCGGCCCGCTGTGCGCACCGGTGGTGCACAGCAGGCCCGCGGTGAACAGCAGCGAGTCGCCCGGCAGGAAGAACCCGACCAGCAGGCCGGTCTCCGCGAACATCACCACCGCGATGCCCAGCGCGCCGAACGAGGCCAGCAGCGATCCCGCGTCCAGCGGGTTGACGGCCAACAGGGCCGAGGAGGAGAGCATCGGCGGTGCGCCTTTCCGAGGAGGGACGTCGAGGAGATCCGTTGAGGACGGGCGGCACCCTCAGCACCAGCATGGCCCAGGTGTGCTGAACGGTTCCTGAAGACCTGAAGACGGCTTCAGGCGGCGGCGGGACCCGAGGTCAGGCGGCCCCGCGCCCCGCCCGGCCCAGCCGCGGCACGGCGCCCGCGGGCAGCACCGTCAGCACAGCCCCGACGGCGGGCGGCTGTGCTCACCGCAGGTGCGCTCCTCAAGGGAGGCGAGGGGAGGCGAGGGGAGGGGAGGAGGCGAGGGGACGCAAGGGAGGCGGGAGGGGCGGTCAGCCGTTGGGGACGGTGTTGCCGGTCAGGGCGCCGGTCGTGCCGTCCACCGTGACCAGGTGCCGCACGCCGTCCGGGCCGAGCACCACCACCTGCCAGGCCCGGCCGCCGGCGGCGGTGGGGACCGGGCGCAGCGACTCGGCCCGGCCGTCCGGTACCGCGCCGGTCGCCTTCGCCACCGCGTCGGCGGCGGCCAGCGCGGGCAGCGGCGCCGGTGCGGCGGAGGAGCCGGAGGAGCCGGAGGAGCCGGGGGCGTCGGGACCGGTGGGGCCCGGCCGGTCCTGCCGGGTCGACCCGTCGCCGGAGCGGCCGCCCGGCCGCCGGCCGGCGGAACGACCGTCGGAAGGGCCGTCACGGCCGTCGCGCCCGCCCCGGTCGTGCCGTTCGCCGTGCCGCCCCCGGCCGTGCTCCTCGCCGCGGGCCGCGCTCTTCCCGGCGTGGCGCTCGTGGCGCTCGTGGTGCTCGGCGGCCGCGACCGCCGCCGCCCCGCCGAGCAGCAGCGCCGTGACCGCGACCCCGCCGCCCCAGCGCACCGCCCGCCCGCGCAGCCGTACCGGCACCGACCGCCCCGCCGACAGCGGGCGTCCCGCCGCCGGCTGTTCCGCCGGTATCGGCGGGCCCGCCGATACCGGGCGCCCCGCCCCCGACCGCTGCTGCTCGTCCACGGTTCCCGACCCCGGTTCCCCTCCGTGCCCGGGCACCGCGCCGGGGCGAGGGCCCCAGCATGGCGGGGGCGCGCTGAAGGGTTGCTGAAGACCTGAAGACGCCTTCAGTGCGCGGCCGCGCCGACCTGCCACCCTGGGGGCATGCGCGTACTGGTGGTGGAGGACGAACAGCGGCTGGCCCTGGCGATCAAGCACGGGTTGGAGGCGGAGGGCTTCACCGTCGACATCGTCCACGACGGGCTGTCCGGCCTGGCCCGGGCCACCGACCACTCCTACGACGTGGTCATCCTGGACATCATGCTGCCCGGTCTCAACGGCTACCGGGTCTGCGCCCGGCTGCGGGCGGCGGGCAGCGACGCGGGCATCCTGATGCTCACCGCCAAGGACGGCGAGTGGGACGAGGCCGAGGCCCTGGACACCGGCGCCGACGACTACCTGTCCAAGCCGTTCTCCTTCGTCGTGCTGGTCGCCCGGCTCAAGGCGCTGGCCCGCCGGATCGGCTCCCGGGCCCCGCGCCGGGCCGTCCTCGGCGACCTGGTGGTCGACTCCGCCGCCCGCACCTGCACCCGGGGCGGCACCCCGATCGCGCTGACGCCGCGCGAGTTCGCCGTCCTCGACCACCTGGCCCGGCGGGCCGGGGAGGCCGTCTCCAAGCGGGAGATCCTCGAACAGGTCTGGGACGCCGCCGCCGACAGCGACCCCAACACCGTCGAGGTGCACATCAGCGCGCTCCGCCGCAAGATCGACACCCCGTTCGGGCGCAGTGCCCTGCAGACCGTGCGCGGCGCGGGCTACCGACTGGAGCCGGACGGTGGCTGAACGGCCCCGCGCGCCCCGTACCCCCCGCGCCCCCCGCGCGCCCCGGGCCCCCCGCGCCCTGCACGACCTGCACGCCCTCCGGGCCCGCGCGGCCGCCGCCGTCCGCCGCCTCGCGCCCCGCTCGGTGCGCACCCGCACCACCATCGCGGCCTGCCTCAGCGTCGCCGCCGTCCTGCTGATCGCCTCCGCCGCCGTGGTGCTGCTGCTGCGGGTCAACCTGGTGCGCACGGTCGAGGCCGGGGCCCGCGAACAGGCGCTCGCGGTGGCCGGACTGGCCGCCGACGGGCACCTGCCCGGGCAGCTGCCGCTCGACCACGGCACCGACTTCATCCAGGTCACCGACGCCGACGGCAAGGTCGTCGCGGCCAGTCAGAACCTGGCTGGCCACCCCGCGCTGGCCCCCTCCGGCACCAGTGAGGGCCGCTCCACCTTCGACCTCGGGGCGCTCGGCGACGAGCACCACCAGCGGGTCACCACCGTCACCACCGACACCCCCGGCGGGCCGGTCACCATCCGGGTCGGCGCCTCGCTGCACACCGCCGACACCGCCGAGGACCTGACCACCGCCGCACTCGCCGCGCTCAGCGCCGTCCTGGTCGGCACCGTCGGCGCGGTCACCTGGCGGGCCACCGGACGCGCCCTGCGGCCGGTCGAGGCGATCCGCTCCGAGGTCGCCGGGATCGGCGACCGCGACCTGGACCGGCGGGTCCCCGAACCGGGCAGCGACGACGAGATCGCCCGGCTCGCCCACACCATGAACGCCATGCTGGACCGGCTGGAGGCCGCCGGCGTCCGCCAGCGCCGCTTCATCGCCGACGCCTCGCACGAACTGCGCAGCCCGCTCGCCGTGCTGCGCACCCAGTTGGAGGTGGCCCACACCCACCCCGACCCGGCGGTCCGCGCCGAGATGGTCGCCGGGGCGCTCCAGGACAGCGACCGCCTCCAGTCGCTCGCCGCCGACCTGCTGCTGCTCGCCCGGCTCGACGCCGCCGGGCACGACGGCCCCCGCGAGGTGCTCGACCTCGCCGAACTCGCCCGCACCGCGACGGCCGGCCGCCCCCGGGTCGAGGTCCGTACCGAGGACGGCGCCCGGGTGCTCGGCAACCGCCTGTGGCTGGGCCGCCTGCTCACCAACCTGCTCGACAACGCCCAGCGGCACGCCCGCACCGGGGTCACCGTCCTCGTCACCACCGACCCCGCCGCCGGCACCGTCGTCCTGGACGTCACCAACGACGGCCCGCCGATCGCCCCCGCCGACCGGGAGAAGGTCTTCGAACGGTTCACCCGGCTCGACGACGCCCGCAGCCGCGACGACGGCGGCACCGGCCTCGGCCTGCCGATCGCCCGCGACATCGCCGCCCTGCACGGCGGCACCCTGACCGTCACCGACGGCCCGGGCACCACCTTCCGCACCACCCTGCCCGCCGCCGGGGAGGGCCCCGACCGGCCTGCTGCGTAGCGGGCGCGGGGAGTGCCGGGCGGCGTGCTACGCGGGGGAGTTGGGGCGGGTCAGGCCCAGGTCGTAGGTGAAGATGACGGCCTGCACCCGGTCGCGGGCGCCGATCTTGGCGAGGACCCGGCCGACGTGGGTCTTGACGGTGGACTCGGAGAGGACGAGGCGTTCGGCGATCTCGCCGTTGGTCCAGCCCCGGCCGACGGCGAGCAGGATCTCGCGTTCGCGGCCGGTCAGCGCGGCCAGCCGGGGGTCGTCGTCGGCCGGGCCGGCCGGCCGGGCCGGGAGGTGGTGGGCGTAGGCGTCGAGCAGGCGGCGGGTGACGGCGGGGGCCACCACGGCGTCGCCGACGGCCACCGCGCGCACGCCGGCCAGGAGTTCCTCGGGGCGGGCGTCCTTGAGCAGGAAGCCGCTGGCCCCGGCGCGCAGCGCGGCGTGCGCGTACTCGTCCAGGTCGAAGGTGGTCAGCACCAGGACCCGGGAGCGGCCGCCGGCGGCGACGATCAGCCGGGTCGCCTCGATGCCGTCCATGCCGGGCATCCGGATGTCCATCAGGACCACGTCGGGGCGCAGTTCGGCGGCCAGCCGGACCGCTTCGGCGCCGTGCCCGGCCTCCCCGGCCACCGAGGTGTCGGGCTGGCTCTCCAGCAGCATCCGGAAGCCGAAGCGCTGCAGGGGCTGGTCGTCCACGATCAGGACGGTGGTCACACCGGGCCTCCGGCCGGGTCGAGGGCGGGCAGGGCGCCCAACACGGGTGCCGGGGCGACGGGGGTGACGTCCAGGTCGGCGAGCACCGACCAGCCCCCGCCCGGGGCCGGGCCCGCCGTGACGGTGCCACCGTACAGCGAGGCCCGCTCCCGCATGCCGGTGACGCCCTGGCCCTCGCCGGGGGGCGTGCGGTCCGGCGCGGGGGCGCCGCCGGGCGGGCCGCTGTCGTCGATCCGGACCCGCAGCCGGGTGTCCGCGAGCGAGACGGAGACCCGGGTGCGGGCCTGCGGGCCGGCGTGCTTGAGGGTGTTGGTGAGCGCCTCCTGGACGATCCGGTAGACCGTCAACTGGACGCCGCGGTCCAGCGTTTCGAGGGCGCCCTCGGTGCGGTGCAGCACCTCGGGGCCCGCCGCCCGGATCCGGCCGCACAGTCCGTCCAGGTCGGCGATGCCCGGTTGCGGGGCCAGTTCGGGGCCGGCGCCGTGCTCGCGCAGCACGCCCAGCATCCGGCGCAGCTCGCCGAGCGCCTGCCGGCCCGCGTCGCCGATCAGGGTCAGCGCCTCCGGCCCGCGCTCGGGGGTGGAGCGGGCCGCGTAGGCGCCGCCGTCCGCGAGGGTGATGATCACCGACAGGTTGTGGCCGATGATGTCGTGCATCTCCCGGGCCACCCGGGCGCGTTCGCTCGCCGCGGCCAGCCGGCTGCGCTGGTCGCGCTCCACCTCCAGCCGGGCGGCCCGCTCGCGCAGCCCGGCCAGCTGGGCGCGGCGCACCCGTACCGCGATGCCCAGGGCGACGGCGGCCGTCACCGCGGCGACCAGGAAGAACAGCACGTCCCACACCGGCACCGCCGAGGACAGCCGGACGGCGACCAGCCCGGTGCCGAGCGCACTGGCCGCGCAGGCCCAGGCGAGGTCGCGCAGCCGCCCGTGCAGGGCCAGCGCGTACAGCGCCAGCAGCAGCGCCGCGTCCGCCCGCAGCGCCGCGCCGAGCGACCACTGCACCAGGAACACCGCCGTCACGGCGGCGAACGCGGCGGCCGGCCGGCGGCGGCGCCACAGCAGCGGCAGCAGCAGCGCGGTCTGGAAGGCCAGCACGGCGGGCAGCGGCAGGTGGGTGAAGGCGACGCGGTGCCCGCGCGGGCCGTCGCCGTCCCCGTCGTGCACCAGGTCGGGGACGCAGAACGCCAGGAAGGAGAGGGCGACCACGGCGGCGTCCAGCAGCCAGGGGCGCCGGACGGCGGGCCCGCGCAGGCGTTGGGCGGCCCGGGCCAGCTGGTCGAGCAGCGGGTGGCCCGGCAGCGGATGGCCCGGGAGTGGAAGGCCCGGCAGCGGGTGGCCCGGCAGCGGCGCGCCCTCGGCGCCCTGCGGGTGGTGGGGGAGGACCGGATCGTGCACGGGAAGCCCCAGGGGTGGGTCGGACGGCGTACGACGCGGCGCCCGGTCGGCGGTCGGCCGCCCGGGCACCGCGGGGGTGGATCAGTCTGTCAGGTGTCGGACGCGGGTCAGGCGTCGCGCCGCAGCAGTCGCACCGCGGCGCCGGCCAGCGCCGCCGCCGTCCACAGCGCGAACACGGCGAGCCCGGCGCCCGGCGACAGCGTGGTGCTGTCGTGGTGCAGGGCGAACATCGCCTCGCCCGCGTTGCTCGGCAGGTACGGGCTGATGTGGCTGTGCCAGGACTCGGGCAGCAGCGAGATCAGGCCGGGCACCAGCATCAGCGAGGCGACCAGTACCGAGATGCCGCCGGCGATCGAGCGCAGCAGCATGCCCAGCGCGACGCCGATCACGCCGACCAGCGCCAGGTACAGGCCCGCGCCGAACAGGCCGCGCACCACCCCGGCGTCCGAGAGGGTCAGCGCCGCCCTGGTGCCGGAGAGGATCCCGCTGCCGCACAGGAAGGCGACGAACACCCCGGCCGTGGCCAGCACCAGCGCGACCGCCCCGTACACCAGGGCCTTCGCCCACAGCACCGGCAGCCGGCGCGGCACCGCGGCCAGCGTGGAGCGGATCATGCCGGTCGAGTACTCGCCCGCCGCGATCAGCACGCCCAGCACGCCGAGCGCGAGCTGTGCGAAGTTGGTGCCGAACAGCGACAGGGTGAGCGCGCTGGCGTCGGCGAAGTCCCGGTCCATGGGCCGGCCGGAGGTCAGCCGGGACTTGAACTGGTAGGCGGCGATCAGGCCGAACGCGATCAGGAAGAACAGGCCGAGGCCCAGGGTGATCCAGGTCGAGCGCAGCGACCAGGCCTTCGCCCACTCGGAGCGCAGCACCCGGACGAAGGTGACCCGGTAGGGCGGACGGGCGGGGCGGGCGGCGGTGGCGGCCGGCTCGGTGACGGTGGTGGTGCTCACGCGGCGCTCCTCGAAGCCTCGGCGGGGGTGGTGGCGGAGCCGTGGTACTCCACGGCGTCCCGGGTCAGGTCCATGAACGCCTGCTCCAGGGAGACCGTCCGGGTGGCCAACTCGTAGAGCGTGATGCCGTGTTCGGCCGCGACGGTGCCGATCCGGCGGGCCGTCAGGCCGGTCACCTCCAGCTCCTCCGAACCGCTCCGGCCGGTGATCTCCACGCCGGGCCCGGTGAGCAGCCCGCGCAGCTTCGCCGGGTCGGCGGAGGCGACCGTGACCCGGTCCCCGCCGGCCTGCCCGACCAGCTCCCGCACCGTGGTGTCGGCCAGCAGCCGGCCCCGGCCGACCACGATCAGGTGGTCGGCGACCAGCGCGACCTCGCTCATCAGGTGCGAGGAGACGAACACCGTCCGCCCCTCGGCGGCCAGGCCGGTGAGCAGGTTGCGGATCCACAGCACGCCCTCCGGGTCGAGGCCGTTGACCGGCTCGTCCAGCATCACCGTGGCCGGGTCGCCCAGCAGCGCCGCCGCGATGCCCAGCCGCTGCCCCATGCCCAGCGAGAACGCCCCGGCGCGCTTCTTCGCCACCGACTCCAGGCCGGTCAGGCCGATCACCTCCTCGACCCGGGAGCGCGGGATGCCGTGGGTGTGCGCCAGCGCCATCAGGTGGTTGAACGCCGAGCGCCCCGGGTGGATCGACTTCGCCTCCAGCAGCGCGCCGACCTCCTGCAGCGGCGCGGCGTGCTCGGCGTAGCGGCGGCCGTTGACCCGCACCGAGCCGCCGGTGGGCGCGTCCAGCCCGACGATCATCCGCATCGTGGTGGACTTCCCGGCGCCGTTCGGGCCGAGGAACCCGGTCACGCTGCCCGGCCTGACGGTGAAGTCCAACCCGTCGACGGCGGTCTTCTCGCCGTAACGCTTCGTCAACTGCTGCGCCTCGATCATCGGCCCGCTCCCTGCCGTCGCCCGGCCGGGGCCTTCCCGACCGCCTCACCGGTGCCGCGTCAGAAGCGGCACCCACAACGCTAGGCGCGGCCCGGGCCGGGACGGCGGCACCCGGGGACGATCATTCGCCGTCGGGTGGTACCGGGGTACTACCCCCTCCGGGTGCCGGTACCAGCGCGGCGACCAGACGGCGGATCAGCTCCGGGGGGTCGGCAGGCCCGGCGTGAGCGTGCATCAGCAGGTGGTGGACGGTGCCGACCAGGGCGAGCGCCAGCATCGGGCAGTCGGCGGCGGGGGAGAGGCGGCCCAGCCGCTGTTCGGCCGCCAGGTAGGCGGTCACCGCGTCCTCCACCGCGCCCGGCCCCGGCGCGCCCTCCCGCCAGGCCCGCTCGACCCGTTCGGCCACGCCGTTGCGGGAGACCGCGGCGGCGGCGATCACCGGCCCGTTGGCGCCGAGCAGCACCAGCGCGGCCCCGGCCAGGTTCTCCCGGACGTCCCCCCGGCCGGCCCGGTCGGGCAGCGGGGCGACCTCGGCGGCGACCTTCGCGAAGCGGTCCAGGACGAGCTGCGCCACGAAGTCGTCCAGGTCGGCGAAGTGGTTGTACAGCAGGCCCTTGGCGCAGTCGGCCTCCTCGGTGACCGAGCGGTTGGTCAGTCCGGCCGGGCCCTCCCGGGAGAGCACCCGTTCGGCGGCGGCGAACAGCCGCTCCCGGGCGTCGGGGATCGCTACGCCGCGCGGTGACATGTGGGGTCCTCCCGGTGGGGGCTTGCCAGTATGGGCGCTCGCCCATACCGTGGGAATGGGCAGGCGCCCATACTACTGGTCCGACCAGGGGGAACCCATGACCGCCACCGCCAACACCGCCCAGTCCGACGCCTGGAACGGCCCCGAAGGCCGCTACTGGAGCGAGCACCAGGACCGCTGGAACGCCGTCAACGAGGGCTTCGACGCGCCACTGCTCGCCGCCGCCGCGATCGACGCCCGCACCCGCGTCCTCGACGTCGGCTGCGGCGCCGGCCAGACCGCCCGGCTGGCCGCCCGCACCGCCGCCGCCGTCCTCGGCCTCGACCTCTCCGCCCCGATGCTCGCCACCGCCCGCGCCCTGGCCGCCGCCGAAGGACTCGACCGGATCGCCTTCGAACAGGGCGACGCCCAGGTCCACCCGCTGCCCGCCGCCGCCTTCGACGCCGCGATCAGCCGCTTCGGCGTCATGTTCTTCGACGACCCGGTCGCCGCCTTCACCAACCTCGCCCGCGCCCTGCGCCCCGGCGGCCGGCTCGCCTTCGTCTGCATGGCCGACCCCGCCCGCACCGAGTGGGTCCGGCTGTACGACACCGTCCGCGAACTGCTCGGCGTCCCCGCGCAGGAACCCGGACCCGCCGACGGCCCCGGCATGTTCTCGCTCGCCGATCCGGCCACCGTCCACCGTACCCTGGACGCGGCCGGGTTCGGCCGGGTCCACGCCGAGCCCGTCGAGAGCGCCGGCCGCTTCGGACGCGACCCCGAGGAGGCCGCCGACCTGCTGCTCGGCTCCGGCCCCGGCCGCCACCTGCTCACCCTGCTCGACCCCGAGCACCCCGAGGACGCCGCCCCGCGCGCCCACGCCGCCTTCACCACCGCCCTCGCCCCCCACCGCCACCCCGACGGCGTCCGGCTGCGCACCGCCGCCCACCTGGTCACCGCCGTCCGCCGCTGAGCCCGCCCCCGGCCCCGTTTCACCAGCCCGGCCGGGGGCACACGCGCCCGCATGGACCAGTCCCAAGCGCCGGTGCTAGAGGCCCTCGCGGCCTTCCACGCCAACCCGCTGACCGTGTTCACCCCACCCGGCCACAAGCAGGGGCGGGGCGCCGACCCGCGCGTCCTGGAGGTGCTCGGGCCGGACGTGTTCCGCTCCGACGTGCTGGCCAGCGGTGGCCTCGACGACCGCACCGACTCGCGCGGCATCCTGCCGCACGCCCAGGCGCTGATGGCCGAGGCGGTGGGCGCCGAGCACACCTTCTTCTCCACCTGCGGCAGCTCGCTGTCGGTCAAGGCGGCGATGCTGTCCGTCGCCGGGCCGCACGAGGAACTGCTGGTCGGCCGGGACGCCCACAAGTCCGTGGTGGCCGGGCTGATCCTGGCCGGGATCCGCCCGGTCTGGGTCGACCCGTCCTGGGACGCCGACCTGCACCTGGCCCACCCGCCGCGCGCCGAGGCGTTCCGGGCCGCCCTGGAACGGCACCCCGACGCCAAGGGCGCGCTGGTCACCTCGCCCACCCCGTACGGCACCTGCGCCGACCTGAAGGGCATCGCCGAGGTGTGCCACGCCGCCGGGAAACCGCTGATCGTCGACGAGGCGTGGGGCGCGCACCTGCCCTTCCACCCCGACCTGCCGCAGTGGGCGATGGACGCCGGGGCGGACGTGTGCGTCACCTCCGTCCACAAGATGGGCTCGGCCCTCGAACAGAGTTCGGTCTTCCACCTCCAGGGCGACCTGGTCGCCCCCGACGCCCTCAAGCAGCGCGAGGACCTGCTCGGCACCACCAGCCCCTCCGTGCTGCTGTACGCCGCGCTCGACGGCTGGCGCCGCCAGATGGTCCAGCACGGCCGCGAACTGTTCGGGGCCGCGCTGGCGCTGGCCGCCGACGTCCGCGAACGGATCGACGCCCTGGACGGGCTGCACGTCCACGGCCGGGACGACTTCTGCGGGCCGCAGCTGGCCGCCGACCTCGACCCGCTGCAGGTGATCGTCGACGTCTCCGCGCTCGGCACCACCGGCTACCGGGCCGGCGACTGGCTGCGCTCCCACCACCAGCTCACCCTGCACGTCTGCGACCACCGCCGGATCAGCGCCCAGCTCACCCACGCCGACGACCCCGTCACCGCCGACGCCCTGCTGCACGGCCTGCGCGAACTCGTCGCCGCCGCCCCCACCCTCCGCCCCGCCGCCCGGGTGCACGTGCCCGACCCCGCCGAGCTGCGGCTGGAGCAGGCGGACCTGCCGCGCGACGCGTTCTTCGGCCCGACCGAGCAGGTGCCGCTGAAGGAGGCGGCCGGCCGGACCGCCGCCGAGATGCTCACCCCGTACCCGCCCGGCATCCCCGCCGCGCTCCCCGGCGAACGCCTCAACGACGCCGTCCTGGAGTACCTGCGCACCGGCGTGGCGGCGGGCATGCTCGTTCCCGACAGCGCCGACTCCGACCTGGCGACCGTCAAGGTCGTCCGCGAGCCGTGAGCGCCGACGGCCCCCGGCCCGGCCTGGACGAGCGCGCCGTGCTGGCCCGGCAGGTCACCGCCGCGCTCGCCGCCGCCGGGCACACCGTCGCCACCGCCGAGTCGCTCACCGCCGGACGGCTCGCCGCCGCCCTCGCCGACGCCCCCGGCGCGGGCGGGGTCTTCCTCGGCGGCGTCGTCGCCTACGCGGCCGAGCTCAAGACCGGCCTGCTGCGGGTGGACGCCGCGCTGGTCGCCGAGCAGGGCACCGTCCACCCCGAGGTCGCCGCCCAGATGGCCGAGGGCGTCCGGGGCCGCACCGGCGCCACCTACGGCCTGGCCACCACCGGCGCGGCCGGGCCCGCCCCGCACGACGGCCGCCCCGTCGGCACCGTGCACGTCGCCGTCAGCGGCCCCGGCGGCACCCGCACCGCCCGCCCCGAGCCGCCCACCGACCGGCCCGCCGACGTCCGGGCCGCCGCCGTCGAAGCCGCCCTGCGCCTGCTGCGCGACGCGCTGCGCCCCGACGGATGAACGGACAGGTGTGGTGCGCGGACCCCGGGGTACACGCGGCGGCCGTCGGGCCGCGACAGACGGAGGTGGAGCCATGCGCGAACGGATCGACCGGATCGCCGAACCCTGGGGCGACCGGACCCCGTACGGGCCGGGACAGCCGTGGCCGGCCCGCCGCGACAGCCACCTGACCGGATCCGGCGTCGACCGCTGGGTGCCGGCCGCCTCGCTGCTGCACTCCAACGGCGACGCGATGGACGTCGCGGTGCGCGACGGCCGGATCGTCGGGGTGCGCGGCCGGGCCGACGACCGGGTCAACCGGGGGCGGCTCGGCCCCAAGGACCTGTTCGGCTGGCAGGCCAACCACGCCCGCGACCGGCTCACCGTGCCGCTGGTGCGGCGCGGCGCAGAGCTGGTGGAGAGCGACTGGGACACCGCCATGGGCCTGGTCACCGACCGGACGAAGCAGCTGCTGGACGCGCACGGCCCCGGCGCGATCGGCTTCTACACCTCCGGGCAGCTGTTCCTGGAGGAGTACTACACGCTCGCGGTGATCGCCCGCGCGGGCATCGGCACCAACCACCTGGACGGCAACACCCGGCTGTGCACCGCCACCGCCGCCGAGGCGCTCAAGGAGACCTTCGGCTGCGACGGCCAGCCCGCCTCCTACACCGACGTCGACCACTGCGACACGCTCGCCCTGTTCGGCCACAACATGGCCGAGACCCAGCCGGTGCTGTGGATGCGGGTGCTGGACCGCCTGGCCGGGCCCGAACCGCCCCGGCTGCTGTGCGTCGACCCGCGCCCCACCCCCGTCGCCGCCCGCTCCGAGGTGCACCTCGCGCCCCGGATCGGCACCAACGTCGCCCTGCTCAACGCGCTGCTGCACGAACTCGTCCGCACCGACCGGATCGACCACGCGTACCTGGACGCGCACACCGTCGGGTACCAGGAGCTCGCCGCGGGCGTCGAGAAGTGCACCCCCGCGTGGGCCGCGCGGATCTGCGACGTGCCCGCCCGGGAGATCCGGCGGGCCGCCGAACTGCTCGGCGACGCAGGGAGGTTGCTCTCCACCGTGCTGCAGGGCGTCTACCAGTCGCACCAGGCCACCGCCGCCGCCGTCCAGGTCAACAACCTCCAGCTGCTGCGCGGCATGCTCGGCCGCCCCGGCTGCGGGGTGCTCCAGATGAACGGCCAGCCCACCGCCGAGAACACCCGCGAGTGCGGCGCCGACGGCGACCTGCCCGGCTTCCGCAACTGGCAGAACGGGCAGCACGTCGCCGAACTCGCCGAGCTGTGGAACGTGGCGGAGGAGCGCATCCCGCACTACGGCGCCCCCACCCCCGCGATGCAGATCTTCCGGTACGCCGAACAGGGCTCGATCAAGCTGCTGTGGATCTCCGGCACCAACCCGGCGGTCTCGCTGCCCGAACTCGCCCGGATCCGCGAACTCCTGCGCGCCGAGGGCCTGTTCACCGTCGTCCAGGACCTCTACCCGACCGAGACCGCGCTGCTCGCCGACGTGGTGCTGCCCGCCGCCACCTGGGGCGAGAAGACCGGCACCTTCACCAACGCCGACCGCACCGTCCACCTCTGCGAGCAGGCCGTCGAACCGCCCGGGCAGGCCCGCCCCGACCTCGCCATCCTGCTCGACTACGCCCGCCGGATGGACTTCCGCGACCGCGACGGCGCCCCGCTGATCCGCTGGCACGACCCGCGCACCGCGTTCGAGGCATGGCAGCGCTGCTCCGCCGGCCGCCCCTGCGACTACACCGGCCTCAGCTACGCACTGCTGCGCGAGCGCGGCGGCGTCCAGTGGCCCTGCGACGCCGAGCACCCCGACGGCACCGAACGCCTCTACACCGACGGCGTCTCCTGGGCCGCCCCCGACACCTGCGAGACCTACGGGCGCGACCTGGTCACCGGCGCCGCCGTCTCCGAGACCGAGTACCGGGCGCTCAACCCCGGCGGCAAGGCGGTGCTCAAGGCCGCCGAGTACCTGCCCCCGCACGAGGACGTCAGCGCCGAGTACCCGCTGCAGCTCACCACCGGCCGCACCCTCTACCACTTCCACACCCGCACCAAGACCGGCCGCGTCCCCCAACTCGCCGCCGCCGCACCCGAGACGTGGGCCGAGATCGGCGCCGGGGAGGCCCGCCTGCGCGGCCTCGGCGAAGGCGACCTGGTCGAGGTCGCCACGGCGCGCGGCGCCGTCCGGGCCCGGCTGCGGGTCACCGCGCTGCGCGACGGACTGCTCTTCCTGCCCTTCCACTACGGTTACTGGGACACTCCCGGCCGCACCGGACCCGGGCCCGAGGGCGGGCGCGCCGCCAACGAGACCACCGTCACCGACTGGGACCCGGTCTCCAAACAGCCCCTCTACAAGACCGCCGCCGCCCGCCTCACCCGGATCGCCCCCGCCGACGGCACCCCCGCGCCCGCCCCCACCACCGGCGCCTCCGCGCCCGCCGACCCCGCCGCCGCGCCCCCCACCACCGGCGGCCCCGACGCCCTCGCCGACCAGCGGCCCGACCCCGCACCGGAGGCCACCCCGTGAACCCCGTCGAAGCCGTGCTGTACGCCCTCCACAGCGGCGAACTCGCCCTCCGGGACGGCCTGCTGGCCGCCGCCGAGGACCACCGGGCCGAACACGAGTTCCACCACGTCGCCACCGACACCGCCCGCTGGTCCGCCGAACACGCCCGGCTGATCGCCGCCACCGCCACCGAGCGCGGCCTGCGCCTGCCCGCCGACCGGGAGCCCTCCACCGCCCTCACCCGGCTGCGCCGCAAGGCCGCGGAGGACCTCGACCCGCACCCCGAACCCGGCCTCCCCGCCCTGCTGGAGGCCCTGGGCGAACTGCACCTCGCCGCGAGCCGCAACTCGCTGCACTGGGAGATGCTCGCCCAGGCCGCGCAGGCCGGCCAGGACGGCGAACTGCTCGCCCTGGCGAGCCGCTGCCACCCGCAGACGCTCCGCCAGATGCGCTGGACCAACACCCTGATCAAGACGCTCTCACCACAGCTGCTGACCGCGTAGACCACTACGGGAGGAGCCACCCATGCGCATCGGATACACCCTCATGACCGAGCAGCGCGGCCCGCGCGACCTGGTCGCCGACGCGGTGCGCGCCGAACGGGCCGGGTTCGACTTCGCGGTCGTCTCCGACCACTACTTCCCCTGGCTGGACGAGCAGGGCCACGCCCCCTACGCCTGGGCGGTGCTCGGCGCGGTCGCCCAGGCCACCGCCGAACTGCCGCTGATGACGTACGTGACCTGCCCGACCGTCCGCTACCACCCGGCGGTGGTCGCGCAGAAGGCCGCCACCGTGCAACTGCTCTCCGAGGGGCGGTTCCGGCTCGGGCTGGGCAGCGGGGAGAACCTCAACGAGCACGTGGTGGGCCGCGGTTGGCCCCCCGTCGCGGTCCGGCAGGAGATGCTGGCCGAGGCCGTGGAGATCATCCGGGCGCTGTTCGCCGGCGGCTACGTCACCCACCACGGACGCCACTTCCAGGTGGACGGCGCCAAGCTCTGGGACCTGCCCGAGCAGCCGCCGCCGATCGGCGTCGCCGTCTCCGGGCCGGTCTCCTGCGCCACCGCCGGGCGGCTCGCCGACCTGGTGATCGCCGTCCAGCCCGAGCGCGAACTGCTCACCGCCTTCGCCGAGGCCGGCGGCGCGGGCAAGCCCGCGGTCGGCCAGGTGCCGGTCTGCTTCGACCGCGACCGGGACGCCGCCGTCGCCCGCGCGCACGCCCAGTTCCGCTGGTTCGGCGGCGGCTGGAAGGTCAACGCCGACCTGCCCGGCACCGCCGCCTTCGCCGCCGCCAGCCAGTACGTCCGCCCCGAGGACGTCGCCGGCTCCATCCCGTGCGGCGACCGGGTCGAGGACTTCCTCGACGCCGTCCGCCCCTACGCCGCGGCCGGGTTCGACGAACTCGCCCTGATCCAGGTCGGCGGCGAGAGCCAGCCCGCGTTCGCCGACTGGGCCGAGCACGAACTGCTGCCCGCGCTGCGCGCCGCCCGGTGAGAACCGCCCGCCCGCGGGGGCGTCAGCCGCCGAACTCGGCGACCGCCGCCGCCACGATCGCGTCCAGGCGCGCGTGGTGCGCCCCGCGCCAGTAGACCTGCCCGCAGTCGGCGCACTGGGCGAAGGCGTCGTACGAGCGCTCGGTCCCCTCCTCGATCCGGCCGTGCACCGCCTCCTTGGCGGCGGCGTGCAGCGTGCCGTTGCAGGCGGTGCACCTGGTCCACGGCGCCAGCGGCGGCGCGAACCGGGAGAGCACGTCGCGCAGTTGGTCGGCCGGCCGGTGGCTGTAGACGTAGCCGCCGGCCCACAGCTCGCGCCGGTGCAGCAGGCCCCGGTCCCGGGAGAGCAGCACCCGCCGCTCGGCGGCCGACCGGGCGGCCAGCGCCGGGTCGCCGATGTCCACGCTCTCGTACGCGGCGTCGACGCCGAGCAGCCGCAGCCGGCGGGCCAGCGTGCCCAGGTGGACGTCGAGCAGGAAGCGGGCCGGCCCGACCAGCCGCTGGGGCCTGGTCACCCCGAGCACCGCGACCCGGGCGCCCGGCCCGGCCACCCGGGAGGCGGGCACGGGCTCGCCGTCGACGCGCAGTTCGCCGACCTCGGTGAGCGGGACGCCCAGCGACTCGACCACGTGCCCGAGCGTCGAGGCGCCGTCGGTCCGCACCGCGGCGAGCCCGTCGCGGTACCGGGCGCGGACGAAGAGGTGCAGGT
This sequence comes from Kitasatospora sp. NPDC004272, assembly GCF_053603035.1. Lineage (NCBI taxonomy): Bacteria > Bacillati > Actinomycetota > Actinomycetes > Kitasatosporales > Streptomycetaceae > Kitasatospora > Kitasatospora sp. NPDC004272. The sequence goes on from NZ_JBSGET010000043.1 coordinate 36,425, forward strand.
CGGGGGCGAACTCGATCCAGATCTCCGGTCTCTCCACGGCACCAGCATGCCAGCGGCCCCGAGCGCTCCCCCCGCCCGGGGCCGCGGTCCGCCCGGTCAGGGCTTGAACAGCACCTTGACCGCGCCGTCCCGCTTCTGCTGGAACATCGCGTACGCCTCCGGCGCCTCGGCCAGCGGCAGGTGGTGGGTGGCGAAGGAGTCCACGCCCAGCGGGTCGGCGTCGGTCAGCAGCGGCAGCAGCTCGTCCGTCCAGCGGCGCACGTTGGCCTGGCCCATCCGCAGCTGGACCTGCTTGTCGAACATGGTCAGCAGCGGCATCGGGTCGGCCGCGCCGCCGTACACGCCGGACACCGAGATGGTGCCGCCGCGCCGCACCAGCTCCACCGCCAGGTGCAGCGCCTGCAGCCGGTCCACCCCGGCCTTCTGCATCAGCGTCCGGGCCAGCGCGTCCGGCAGCAGGCCGGTCACCCGCTGCGCCACCGACGCGGCGGGGGAGCCGTGCGCCTCCATGCCGACCGCGTCGACCACGCTGTCCGGGCCGAGCCCGTCGGTCAGGTCGCGGACGACCTCCGGCAGCTGCTCGGGCTGGTCGTTCAGGTCCAGCACCACCGCGCCGCGCTCGCGGGCCCGCCGCAGCCGCTCCGGCACCAGGTCGACGCCGATCACCTGCCGCACCCCCGGGCGCAGCAGCGCCATCCGCACGCACATCTCGCCGATCGGGCCCAGGCCCAGCACCAGCAGCGTGCCGCCCTCCGGCACCGCCGCGTACTCCAGCGCCTGCCAGGCGGTCGGCAGCACGTCGGACAGGAACACGAACCGGTCGTCCGGCGGCCCGTGCGGCACCTTCACCGGCAGCGTGTCGCCGAACGGGACGCGCAGCAACTCGGCCTGTCCGCCCGGCACCTGGCCGTACAGCTTGGTGTAGCCGAACAGCGCCGCGCCGCTGCCGTACTCGCGCACCTGGGTGGTCTCGCACTGCGAGTGCAGCCCGTTCGCGCACATCCGGCAGGTGCCGCAGCTGACGTTGAACGGCACCACCACCCGGTCGCCCGGGCTCAGCGTGCGCACCGCGCCGCCCACCTCGCGGACGATGCCCATCGCCTCGTGGCCCAGGACGTCACCCGGGTCGAGGAACGGCCCGAGCACCTCGTACAGGTGCAGGTCGGAGCCGCACAGGCCGGTCGAGGTCACCTCCACCAGCACGTCCGAGGGTTCTTGGATCCGCGGGTCGGGCACCTCCGTCACCTTGACGTCCCGCCTGCCCTGCCAGGTCACCGCGCGCATCACGCGCTCCTTCCGTAGGGATGGTCAATTCGCCTGCGGGCCGGGTTCGTTGTTCTCCCGCCCGGCCCGGTCGCCGAGGGCGGTCAGCACCGGCACCAGCCGCCCGGTGCGCCCGGCCGCCGCCTCGCCCGGCAGGTCGTGCTCCGCCACCCGGCCCGGCCCCGGCAGCAGCCGGCCCGCCGCGCCCAGCAGCGCCCCGAACGTCGCCGGGGCCACCCCCTCCAGGCGCACCGCCAGCTTCGCCGCCGGGGTCAGCACCAGCTCCGGCCGCCCCCGTTCGGCGGCCCGCACGATCCGGCGCGCCGCCCGGCCCGCGTCCATCGACAGCAGCGGCAGGCTCGCCGCCGGGCCGAACCAGGAGTACTCCAGCGGCGCCCGGCCGGAGAACCGGGCCGCCCGGTGCGAGCCCGTCCGCATCAGGCCCGGCACCACCGTGGTCACCCGCACCCCGGTGCCGGCCAGCTCGACCCGCAGCCCGCGGGAGAACGCCGCCAGCGCGGCCTTCGCCGTCACGTACGGCAGCAGGTGCGGCGCCGGGACGGGCCCGCCGATCGAGGCGATGTTCACCACCGAGCCCGCGCCGCGCTCGCGCATGCCGGGCAGCACCGCCAGCACCAGTTCCACCGGCGCCGCGACCATGACGTCCCAGGAGGAGCGGAAGTCGTCCCCGACCAGCGCCGGCAGCGGCCCGACCTGGATCACCCCCGCGTTGTTCACCAGCAGGTCCAGCGGACGCCCCAGCCGTTCGGCCGCCTCCGCGGCCACCGCCCGCCCCGCGCCCGGCACCGACAGGTCGCACTCCAGCGCCGCCCGCCGGGTCGTCAGCCGCCCCAGCCTCCGCTCAGCGAAAGCCAGTTCGGCGCCGTCCCGGGCGCACACCGCGACCCGGCAGCCGCGCCGGGCCAGCTCCTCGGCGACCAGCAGGCCCAACCCGCGCGACCCGCCGGTGACCAGCGCCGCCCGGTCCGCGAAATCCACCCGTGCCACGTCCGTCACCCCTTCTCCGCATCCGACTGTGCCGCGCCTGCCCGGGGTGCAGGGGAGGAAACCGGGCGATAAGAGATGTACGGGGACATTCGTCCGTTTCTGCTCGGGCCCGGCGGGTTAGCCGGGTCGGTAACGCCCACGACCTCCACGCTCCGGAAGGACACCCATGACTGCCGACGACACCCGCCCCGACCTGCCCGGCGCGCCCACCGCCGGCGAACCGACGGTGGAGGAGCCCGTCGAGCCCCGCCCGCCGCTGCCGCCCAAGCCCGACCAGGCCGCCCCCGAGCCGCTCTCGGCGACCGGCCGCCGCCCGCAGGACGGCAGCGGCCCGGTCCGCGCCCAGGACGGTGCGTACCTCACCAACGCGCAGGGCACCCGGCTGCCGGACTCCGACCACTCGCTGAAGGCCGGACCGCGCGGCCCCGTCCTGCTCCAGGACCACCACCTGCGCGAGAAGATCACCCATTTCGACCACGAGCGGATCCCGGAGCGCGTGGTGCACGCCCGCGGCGCCGCCGCGCACGGCGTGTTCGAGAGCTACGGCACGGGCGCGGGCCTCAGCAAGGCCGGGTTCCTCGCGGCCGGGGCCAGGACGCCCGTCTTCGTCCGGTTCTCCACCGTGCTCGGCTCGCGCGGCTCCGCCGACACCGTCCGCGACACCCGCGGCTTCGCCACCAAGTTCTACACCGACGAGGGCGTCTTCGACCTGGTCGGCAACAACATCCCGGTGTTCTTCATCCAGGACGCGATCAAGTTCCCGGACGTCATCCACGCGGGCAAACCGCACCCCGACCGGGAGATCCCGCAGGCGCAGTCCGCCCACGACACCTTCTGGGACTTCGTCTCGCTGCACACCGAGGCCACCCACCACACCCTGTGGAACATGTCCGACCGGGGCATCCCGCGCTCCTACCGGACGATGGAGGGCTTCGGCATCCACACCTTCCGGCTGATCGCCCCCGACGGCTCCACCTCCCTGGTCAAGTGGCACTGGAAGCCCAAGCTCGGCGTCCACTCGCTCACCTGGGACGAGGCCCAGCTGATCGGCGGCGCCGACCCCGACTTCCACCGCCGCGACCTGTACGACGCCATCGAGGCCGGCGCGTTCCCGCACTGGGAGCTCGGCGTCCAGGTCATGCCCGACACCCCCGAGCAGACCTTCGAGGGCATCGACCTGCTCGACCCGACGAAGATCGTCCCCGAGGAGCTGGTGCCGGTCCAGCCGCTCGGCCTGATGACCCTGAACGCCAACCCGACCAACTTCTTCGCCGAGGTCGAGCAGGTCGCCTTCCACCCCGGCCACCTGGTGCCCGGCATCGACATCACCGACGACCCGCTGCTCTCCGGCCGGCTCTTCTCCTACCTGGACACCCAGATCACCCGGCTGGGCGGCCCCAACTTCGCCCAGATCCCGATCAACCGCACCCACGCGCCGGTCAACGACATGCTGCGCGACGGCTTCCACCAGGACGCCGTGCACTCCGGCGTCGCGCCCTACAAGCCCAACTCGCTGGACGGCGGCTGCCCGTTCTTCGCCGGCGCCGACGAGCACGCCTTCATCGAGCACCCGCAGCCCGTCCCCGAGTCCCGGAAGGTCCGGGAGGCGCCCGCCTCGTTCGACGACCACTACAGCCAGGCCCGGCTCTTCTGGCTCAGCATGACGCCCGTCGAGCAGGAGCACATCATCAACGCCTACTCCTTCGAGCTCGGCAAGTGCACCGAACCCGCCGTCCGCGAACGCAACCTGCGGGTGCTGGCCCGGATCGACCCCCGGCTGTGCGCCGAGGTCGCCACCGGCCTCGGCCTGCCCGCGCCCGCCCCCGACGGCGACCTGGCCGACCCCGACCCCAGCCCCGCGCTCTCCCAGCTCGGCCGCGAGTGGCCGGTCGCGGGCCGGACGGTGGGCATCCTCACCGGCCCCGACACCGACCCCGGCGTGCTCGCCGCCGTCCGCGAGGCCGCGCTCGCCGCCGACCTGGTGCCCCTGGTGGTCGCCCCCACCGGCGGCGACCCGGCCGAGGTGCAGCGCAGCTTCGCCACCGCCCGCTCGATCGAGTTCGACGCCGTCCTGCTGGCCGGCGTCCCCGGCCCCGCCCCCGACGCCGCCCCCGCCCGGGACGCCCGCGCCGCCGGACCGCACGCCGCCCTCGACCCGCGGCTGGTCCTGCTGCTCGGCGAGGCGTGGCGGCACGCCAAGGCGATCGGCGGCTTGGGCGACGCCCGCGACGTCCTGGCGGCCGCCGGGCTCCCGTCGGACGGGCCCGGCCTCGTCCTCGGCACCGACCCGGTCCAGGTCCTGCGCGACCTGGCGGACCTGCTCGCCGGGCACCGGGTCTGGGACCGCTTCCCGCCGCCCGAGCAGGGCTGAACCGGCGCGGAATCGGACGGATTTTCGTACCGGTGACGGCATAGACGGGCGATCAGCGGGCAGACGGCGGACGTACTGATCCGAAGGAGGACAAATCGTGGTTCCGCTTCTGCTGGTCCTGCTCCTCGCCCTGCTCCTGTTCGGCGCCGGGTTCGCGGTGAAGATCCTGTGGTGGGTCGCGGTCATCGTGCTCGTCGTGTGGCTGGTGGGCTTCATCGCCCGCGGTACCAACGCGACCGGCGGCCGCGGACGTTGGTACCGCTGGTAGCGGATCCCGCGGTACCGACGACGCCGACGGCGGAGGCTCACGGCCTCCGCCGTCGGCGTACGTGCGGTGCGTGCGGCACGTGCGGTGCGGGCGGCGCGGGCGGCGCGTCGAGCGGGGCCTCACCAGCGGGAGGCGCGGGGGCGGGTGTCGTCCAGCAGCGGCGGGGCGAGCGGCTGCCACTCGATCATCATGATGGTCGCGTCGTCGGTGAGCCCCTCGTCCTGGTGCTCCAGGATCGCGTGCATCAGCCGGCGCAGCGTCTCCGGCGCGGTCTCCCCGGCGCCGGCGGCCCGGATCACGAAGTCGGTGAACCGGGCCAGGCCGAAGAACTCGTGGTTGCCGCCCTTCGCGTCCACCACCCCGTCGGTGTAGATCAGCAGCCGGTCGCCCGGCTTGAGCGAGAAGGTCCGCACCGTCCGCGCGGCGCCGGTGTAGTGGCTCAGCCCCAGCGGCAGCTCGCCGGGCCCGTCCAGCGCGCCCGGGACCACCTCGCCGGAGCGGATCAGCAGCGGGTGCGGATGGCCGCAGTTCGCCCAGTGCAGGGTGCCGGTGGCGATGTCCAGCCGCAGAAAGACACCGGTGGCGAACCGGTCCGGGAACCAGGCGTGCAGCGCCTCGTCGATGGTGTCCACCAGGTCCGGCAGGTCGGCGCCGTTGCGGCGGGCGTTGCGGCAGGCGCCCAGGGCCAGCGCGGCGGTCAGGCCGGACGCCAGGTCGTGGCCCATCGCGTCCAGCACCGCGGCGTGCAGCACCCCGTCGGCCAGCGAGTGCTCGAACGCGTCCCCGCCCAGCCGGTAGGCCGGCTCCAGGACGGCGGTGGAGATCGCCCGGTCGGTGCAGACGGTCCGCGGCGGCAGGAAGGCCCGCAGCATCTCGGACGGCAGGCTCATGGTGTCGGACCGGGTGCCGTGCGCGTAACTGTCGCTGGTGTCCCGCTTGGAGGTGATCACCATCGCCAGCACCGAGGCCAGCAGCCGACAGCGCCGCACCGCCTCCCGGTCCAGCGACGGCGTGCGCAGCCCCAGCACGCCCAGCCGCTCGGCACCGTCGGTCAGCGGGAACCAGGCCACCAGGCCCGCGTCGGGGTCCTCGGCCACCCGCATCGTCCCGGTCCGGAACGCCCAGCCCGCCAGCGTGCCGTCGACCGGCAGGTCCGGCCCCTCGGCGAGGGCGACCAGCCGGTGCTGCTGGATGTCCGCCAGGTACACGGCCGCCGAGCCCAGGCCCAGCGCCCGGGTGTACTGCTCGGCGAAGCGCGGCGCCTCCCCCGGGTCGAGGGTGCGGCCCGCGGTCAGGAACCGCTCCAGCAGCTCCTCGCCGAGGTTCAGCGGCGGTGCCCCGTCGGGCACCCCGGGCGCCCCCGGTACCTCAGGCATCGCTCAGGCTCGTTCCGGGGACGGCCCGGCCCGCCGGGCGGGAGCCGGACGGGCGGGAAGCGGACGGACGGGGTGCGGGCAGCCGGGGCGCGGGCTCGGCGTGCGCGCCCAGCCGCAGGTCGCGTTCGAGCTCCTCGATCCGGGCCGCGACCGCCGACGGCTCCGGACGGACCGCGGCCCCGGGACGCCCGCGGTCCAGCGCCACCGCGCCGACCAGGCCGTGCAGCGCCAGGACGGGCAGCGCCACCGGCCACAGCGCGCCCGCGCACAGCGCGAACGCCTCGGTCTGCTGCCGCTCCTGCCGCTCGAACGTACCGACCCGCCGCGCCGCGGCACCCGCCCGCGCCCCGCCCGCCCGCAGGAAGCGCTCCCGCTCCCGCCGGAAGACCGCCCGGGCCGTCAACAGCCCTCCGAGCAGGTAACCCGCCACCACCCCCAGACACAGCACCACCACCGTTGCTCGCCTCCTCGCTCACTACGCCTCTCCGGGTACGCCGCGCGTATGCCCGGCCTCGCGCCGGTCAACGGCCCTGCACCCGGATCGGCGTTCGAATCAGCGCTCGGGCCGGTGTTCGGACGGGCGCCCGGACGGGTCGTCGGCACCGCCCCCGGGGCCCTCCCCGTCCGGCGTGCGCCAGGACTCCGTCCCCTGCCCGGTCGGGCCCGGCCCGCCCGGGAGCCGGCGGCGGTTCCACCGCCGGCTGCCCCAGACGAACGCCCCGATCAGCAGCACCGCGACGATCAGCGCCGGAATGATCACCACCAGGAGGGACGGGCCGCTCGACTCCGCTGCCAGTACCGCGTCGACCGTCATGACCTGCTCCTTCCGCTCGGACGGGCCCGCTCGAACGGGCCCGTGACGCCGGGCGTCTACCCGCTCAATTCGGGATGAATGCCGAAAAGCCCTGGAAATCGCCGTGTCGTTCTCGGGCCCCCGGGTAGGCGGTACGACTGTCGAAGCGGAGCGGCCCCCCGGCCGCCCGACTCCTTAACGGGGAATCCCATGAACAACACGAAGTTGGCAACCGCCGTGGTCGCGGGCTACTTCCTGGGGCGCTGGCACAAGGCCCGCTGGGCGTTGGCCCTGGCCGGAATGGCGGCAGGAAAGAAAATCAGCACCAATCCCGGCGTTCTGGTCGGTCAACTCCTGGAGTCCTCACCGCAGTTGCGCGGCCTGGTGGACGAAATGCGGGGCGACCTGGCGGACGCGGGCAAGGACGCCGTCATGGCGGCCGCGGGCAACCGGATGAGCGCGCTCACCGACCGCCTCCAGCAGCAGACCGAAGCCGTCCGGGAACGGACCGCCGCGCGCGGCCAGGACGACGAGGAACCGGACGACGAGGAACCGGACGAGGTGGACGAGACCGAGTCCGACGACAGCGAGTCCGACGAGCCCGAGCCCGACGAGGAACCGGACGACGAGGAGTCGGACGAGCCCGAGGAGGAGCCCGAGGCCGAGCCGGAGGAGGAGGCCGAGGACGAGGCCGAGCCGGAGGAGGAGCCCGCGGAGGAGAAGAAGCCGCGCCGCCGCACGTCCCGCAGCAGTAGCAGCGGAGCGTCCGGCACGAGCAGCTCCTCGAAGCGCCCCTCCCGGTCGACCGCCGCGAAGAAGTCGGCGGCCCCGCGCAAGTCGGCGGCCCCGCGCAAGACCGCGGCCCGCAAGACCGCCGCCTCGTCGTCGTCCGGCCGGAAGTCGACCGGGACCGCGTCCGCCCGCAAGAGCGCGTCGGGCGCGAAGAGCACCGGGAGCAGCGGGACGCGGACCAAGGCGTCGTCCAGGAAGAAGACGGGGTGAGCGGCGATGGCCAGGCAGTCCGATGACGGCAAGAACGGTTCGGGCGGTGTGACGAAAGCGCTGCCCACCGAACAACTGATGGACCAGGCGAAGGACCTGATGTCCGCGCTGGGGGAGCGCGCGGTGGCCGCGGCGAGCGACAAGGTCGGTTCGGCGACCGACCGGCTGGTCGGCTACGTGGCCGACGGGGGCGGGGGCGGGGGCGGGATCGGCGGGGGCATGGCGAAGACGCTGCTGAAGACGGGCGCGTCCGGGCTGAAGCAGGCCGTGATGGGGAAGTTCGGCGGCGGCGGGGGAGACGACGGCGGGGACGGGGGCGGCGGTGGCGGTGGCGGGGGCGGGGGCGGGGGAGGCGGCAAGGAGACCAAGGTCACCAACATCATCGAGCAGATCGACGTCGGGGTCCCGATCCGGGTCGCGTACAACACGTGGACGGAGTTCCAGGACTTCCCGAAGTACACCAAGCGCGTCGAGAACGTCGACCAGTCCGCCGACGAGAAGCTCAGCTGGAAGGCCGGCATCTTCCTCTCGCACCGCACCTGGGAGTCGACGATCGTCGAACAGGTCCCGGAGGACCGGATCGTGTGGCGCTCCAAGGGCGAGAAGGGCTCGGTGGACGGTGCGGTGACGTTCCACGAACTCACCCCCAACCTGACCAGGATCCTGGTGGTCCTCGAATACCACCCCCAGGGCCTGTTCGAACGGACCGGCAACCTGTGGCGGGCCCAGGGCAGGCGCGCCCGGCTGGAGCTGAAGCACTTCCGGCGCCACGTGATGACCCGGACCATCCTCGACCCCGACAGCGTCGAGGGCTGGCGCGGCGAGATCCGCGACAGCGAGGTCGTGCGCTCGCACGAGGACGCGGTGAAGGAGGAAGAGGAGCAGCAGCAGGACCAGGACGAGCCCGACGAGGAGTACGACGAGGAGGAGCCCGAGGACGAGGGCTACGAGGACGAGGACCAGGACGGGCCCGAGGACGAGGACGAGGGCCAGGACGACGACGAGGAGTACGACGAGGAGTACGACGACGAGGGCGAGGACGAGCCCGAGGACGACGAGTACGAGGACGAGGAGGGCGCGGACGAGGACGAGGAGGACGCGGAGGACACCGAGGACGAGGACGAACAGCCCGCCCGCCGAAGCTCCCGCCGGGCCTCCTCCCGGAAGAGGTGAGAGCGGTGTCAGTGACCCCGCGTTCGAGTAACTACATGTCCCGCCCGTCCTCCTCGGGCCTGGTGGACGTGGTCGACCTGATCCTCGACAAGGGCCTGGTCATCGACATCTACATCCGGGTCTCCCTGGTCGGGATCGAACTGCTGACCATCGACGCCCGCATCGTGGTGGCGAGCGTCGACACGTACCTGCGCTTCGCCGAGGCGGTCAACCGGCTCGACCTGGCGGACGACAAGAGCCAGGGGCTGCCGGAGCTGGTGGAGGGCATGCAGGAGGGCGGAGCGCGGCACAAGACCCGCGGTGCGCTCGAAGGCGTGAAGGACAAGGTGTCCGGCCTGATCGGCGGGGGAGAGGACGAGGACGACGAGGAGGAGGAGCCGGAGGAGCGGCCCCGCCGCCGTTCGCGGCCCACCACCCGGAAGGGGCACGGGCGATGAGCACCACCCCGCCGCAAGCGGCCTGCTACGTCTACGGGATCGTCCCGTCCGGCACCCGCCCGCCCGAGGCGGCCGGGGTCGGCGACCCGCCCGCACCGGTGACGCTGGTGAGCCACCACGGGGTGGCCGCCCTGGTCGGCGAGATCGACGTCCGCCGCCCGCTCGGCACGCCCCGGGACCTGATCGGCCACGCCCGGGTGCTGGACGCGGTGGCGGCCGCCCGCACGCCCGTCCTGCCGTTCCGGTTCGGCGCGGTGGTCCGGGACACGGCGGCCGTCACGGACGAACTGCTCGCCCCGCAGGAACAGCGGTTCCTGGCCGCGCTGGAGGACCTGGACGGCCTCGCCCAGTTCACCGCCCGGGCCACCTACCGGCAGGACCGGGTGCTGCGCGAGATCGTCGCCCACCGCCCGGACATCGCCCGGCTCCGGGAGGAGGTCGCCGAACTGCCGGAAGCCGCCTCCCGGCCCCGCCGGATCCGGCTCGGCGAACTGGTCGCCGAGGCACTGGTCGCCCGCGGCCGCTCCGACACCGACCACCTGGTGGCCGAGCTCGGACCGCTCGCCGTAGCCACCTCCCGCGCCGAGTCGACCGCCGACCAGCCGGCCACCGTCTCCTTCCTGGTCGACGCCGACCGCTGGAGCGCCTTCGAACGCGCCGCGGACGCGCTCGCCGCCGACTGGGACGGACGCGTCGACTTCCGGCTGATCGGCCCGCTGGCCCCGTACGACTTCGCCCCGCAGCTCGTCGACGCGCAAGGACGCGGGTCATGGGACTGATCACCGGCCTGCTCACCCTGCCGCTCGCCCCCGTCCGCGGCGTGGTCTGGGTGGCCGAGCGGCTGCACGAGCAGGCGTGGCAGGAACTGAACGACCCGGCCGCCGTGCGCCGGCAGCTGATGGAGGTCCAGGCCGCCCGGGAGGCCGGGACGATCGACGAGCAGGAGGCCGAACGCCGGGAGGCGGAACTGGTCCGGCGCCTGCTGCCGCCCACCATCGGGGACCTGGAGGTATGAACCGTGCCCGAGTCACGCACCCGCCGCCCGTCCACCGCCGCACCGCGACGGCGCACCGCGCGCCGCGACCCCGAAGCGGAGCCGCGACCCCGCCGCCGGGCCGTGAAGGAGCGGGACGCGCCGGAGGAGACGGACGCGCCGGAGGAGACGGACGAGGAGGAGCCGGACGAGGAGGAGCCGGACGAGCCGCCACGGCGCCGGCGTCGGCCGGCGGCGGAGCGCGGGACGAGCGGGTCGGCGCCGCGCCGCCGCAAGGCCCGGCCGGACGAGGCCGACGACCGCGACGAGGCCGACGGCCGCGACGAGGAGGAGGGCGAGGGCGAGGAGGAGGGCGAGGGCGAGGAGCCGGACGAGGGCGAGGAGCCGGACGAGGAGCAGGGCGACGACCGGGACGGGCGGCGGGCCGGGATCGGGGCCGCCGCGGCCGCCGCCCGGGCCGCCACCCACGTACGGGCGATGACCGGGCGCAGCCCGGAGGGCGTCACCTCGCTGGAGCGGACCGAGGAGGGCTGGCGGATCGGCGTCGAGGTGGTGGAGAGCCGGCGGATCCCCGACACCACCGACATCCTGGCCGTCTACCGGGTCGACCTCGACCGTGACGGCGAACTGCTCGCCTACCGCCGGGAGGACCGCTACCACCGCGGTCGCACCCCCGACCGGGAGGAGGACCCGTGAGCACGCCCGCCCCGTGGCGCGGCACCGGCGCGGTGCCCGCCTACCCCGGGACCTCCGCCGCGCCGCAACCCGCCAACCTGGCCGACCTGCTCGAACGCGTCCTGGACAAGGGCATCGTGATCGCCGGGGACATCCGGATCAACCTGCTGGACATCGAACTGCTCACGATCAGGATCCGGCTGCTGATCGCCTCGGTCGACCGGGCCCGCGAGATGGGCATCGACTGGTGGGAGCACGACCCCACGCTCTCCTCCGGCGACCGCCGCCGGGACCTCGCCGCCGAGAACCGCCGCCTGCGCGAACGCCTCGGCGAACTGGAGGCCGCCCGCTCGCAGGACGCCCGGGACGCCCGGGAGGCCGGCGCCGGAGCCGCACCCGGACCGGAACCCGAACCGGTGGACGACGATCGCCCGGCCCGGAAGGGCACCCGGCGGCGGGAGGAGCCGTGACCTACACCTGGCTGTACGCCGTCGCCCCGGCCGGCCCCGAGCCGTCCCCGCCGAAGGGCGCCCCCGGAGGCGTCGCCGACGAGCACCCGAGGACGGTCGCGGCCGCCGACCTGCTCGCGGTGGTCGGTTCGGTGCCCGACGCCGACTTCGACTCCGACGCCCTGCAGCGCCACCTCGGCGACCCGCAGTGGCTCGAACGCGCGGTGCGCGCCCACCACCGGGTGGTCTCCGCCACCGCCACCGGCGGCCGGGCCCTCCCGGTCCGCTTCGGCACGGTGTACCGCGACGACGACCGGGTCCGCGCCCTGCTGGCGGCGCACGCCGACGGCATCCGCGCCGCCCTGTCCGACATCGCCGACCGCACCGAGTGGGGCGTCAAGGCGTACCTGGACCGGGCGCACCCGGACGGCGCGGACGACGCCGGGGGCGGATCCGACCGTCCGGCGGGGGACCGGCCGGGCACCGCCTACCTGCTGCGCCGCCGGACCGCCCGCGACCGGGCCGAACACGCCCTGACGGACGCCGCCGGGCAGGCCCGGCAGGCCCACCTGGCGCTGTCCGGGCTCGCCGACCGCAGTACCGAGCACCCGCCGCAGCCCGCGGAGGCGACCGGCGTCCGCGATCCGATGCTGCTCAACGGCGCCTACCTGGTGCACCGTTCGCGGGCGGCGGAGTTCGCCCGCACGGTCGAGGCGCTCCGGGCGCGGCACGGCCCCGCACTGCGGCTGGAACTCACTGGCCCCTGGCCGCCGTACTCCTTCGCCGCCCTGCCGACCGCCGGGGACGGTGCGCGATGACCACCGAAGAGCTCGCCCCCGAGCTGCGGCAGCGCGACGTCGCACTGGTCGACCTGCTCGACCGGCTGCTGGCCGGCGGCGTGGTGATCGCGGGCGAGATCACCCTCTCGATCGCCGACATCGACCTGGTCCGGATCAGCCTGCGGGCCCTGATCGCCTCGGTCAGCTCGCTGGCCGACCCGGGCGGAAGCGACGGGGGAGCCGCCCTGTGAGCGACGAACCGGCCCGCCGGATCGAGCTCGACCCCGAGACGGTCGGGCGGGACCTCGCCTCGCTGGTCCTCACCGTGGTCGAACTGCTCCGGCAGCTGATGGAGCGCCAGGCGCTGCGCCGGATCGACCGGGGCGATCTGGACGAGGAGCAGGTCGAGCGGCTGGGCCTGACCCTGATGGCGCTGGAGGAGCGGATGGCGGAACTCCGCGAGCACTTCGGCCTCACCCCGGAGGACCTCAACCTCGACCTCGGCCCGCTCGGCCCGCTGCTCTCCAGCGAGTGACCGCGTGACCGCGTGGCCGCGTGCCTGCGGACGGGGCGGGGCCCCGCCGGTTCAGGACGCCCGCTTGAGGTTCCGGCGCGGACGGGCGGCCGCCTTCAGCGCGTACTGGAGCTGGTCGCGGGTCATGGTCGACCGGTGCGGGATGCCGAGCGCGGCGGCCCGCCGGTACAGCTCGGCCTTGCTGAGCGAGCCGAGGTCCTCCACGGCCTCCGCAGGCTCCGCCGATTTCGCCGCCTTCGCCGATCTCGCGGACTTCGCGGACTTCACCGACCGCACCGAGCGCTCCGTCCTCGCGGCCGGTTTCGCGGCCGGTTTCGTGGCCGTCCTCGCGGCCGGTTTCGTCCGGCCGCCGCCCTGCGCCCGGGCCTGGTCCAGGCTGCGGCGCAGCACGTCCACCAGGTCGGTGAGGTCGGTGGGTTCGGGTTCCTCCCCGGTGGACAGCGCGATCTCCCGGCCCTCGGCCTTCGCCTCGACCAGCGCCCGGACCCGCTCCTCGTAGGTGTCGTGGTAGTCGTCCGGGTGCCAGCCGACGGTGAGCATGTCGATCAGCTGCTCGGCGGTGGCGAGCTCCGTCCGGTTGAAGTCCTTGCGCCGGGAGGGCAGGTCGGGCACCTCCGCCTGCGGGTCGCGGAGCTCGTCGGACCAGTGCATGGTGCGCAGTTCGAGCAGCCCGTCGGTGGAGTCGACCGCGGTCAGGTACTCCCGGCCGCGCATCGAGAACACGGCGATCCCGGCCCGGCCGGAGTGCGCGAGCGCCTCGACCAGGAGCTGGTAGACCTTGGCGGTCGCCGGATCGCCCGGGCCCAGGTAGTAGGTCTTGTCGAAGAAGACCGGATCGATCTCCGCCAGGTCGGCGAAGCCGCCGATCTCGATCGTCCGGGACCGCCCGGGGGACAGCTCCTCCAACTCGGCGGGCTCCACGACGACGTACTGCCCCTCGCCGAGCTCGTAGCCCTTGACCACGTCCTCGAACGGCACCTCCTCGCCGGTGCGCTCGTTCACCCGCCGCTGCCGCACCCGGTCGGTGGTGCCGCGCTGCAACTGGTGGAAGCGCACCGCGTGCGACTCGGTCGCCGGGTACAGCGCCACCGGCAGGCTCACCAGTCCGAAGGACAACGTCCCCTTCCACACCGGCTTGGCCATCGTGCCCACCTTCCTCCTCGACGGGGGCGCGCACCCGTCCGGCCGGCGCCCGTCCGTGTCCTGCCGCGCGGCTGCCCGATCCGGCCCGCGCCCACACCAGGGTCCGACCGCGCGCCCCGGCCCGCACCCGCTCACGGCCCCGCGCCGGGCCCCGCAGCCACGAGCGCGCGGTCCGGGAGGCCCGGGCGGGCGTCCGGCCGCGCTCGTCCGGCAGTGCGGACGTGTCGGACCCGCCCGGGTCGGGTAGACGCCGGGACCGGCCCGACCGGCCCGACCGGCCCGGACAGGACCGCCCGCCGTCCGCCGACCGGGTCCGGGCACGGGGCACGCCACGACCACCGTCGAACGGGGCACGCCATGACCACCGTCGAGTTCCGGGCCAGCGGCCGGATCGTCCAGCTGAAACGGGCCGACAAGGAGCTGTTCCCGGCGGACGGCCGTGCCGGGGCGATCACCAAGGCGGACCTCGCCGCGCACTACCGCCGGGTCGCCCGCCGCATCCTGCCGCAGCTGCGCGGCCGGCCGCTGATGCTGGAGCGCTACCCCGACGGCATCGACGGACCCCGGCTCGTCCAGAAGGACACCCCCGCGCACTTCCCCGACTGGATCCGCCGCAGCGAACTGCCCAAGGCCGGCGGCACCGTCGACTACCCGGTCTGCGACGACCTGGCCACCCTGCTCTACCTGGTCGGCCAGGCGTGCGTCACCCCGCACCGCTGGCTGTCCAGGGCGGACCGGCCCGACCACCCCGACCTGCTGGTCATCGACCTCGACCCGGCGGGCGAGGACTTCGCACCGGTCCGGGAGGCCGCCGTCCTGGCGCACGCCCTGCTCGGCGAACTCGGCCTCCCCGCCGAGCTGATGACCACCGGCTCGCGCGGCTTGCACGTCCTGGTCCGGCTCGACCGCCGGGCCCCCTTCGACGAGGTCCGGGCCTTCGCCCACGACGTGGCCGCCGTGCTCGCCGGCCGCCGCCCCGACCTGCTCACCACCGAGCCCCGCAAGGCGGCCCGCCGGGGACGGCTCTACCTCGACGTCCAGCGCAACGCCTACGGCCAGAACGCGGTCACCCCCTACGCGGTCCGCCCGCTGCCCGGCGCGCCGGTCGCCACCCCGCTGGCCCGGGCCGAACTCGACGACCCCGCCCTCACCCCGCGCCGCTGGACCCTCGCCACCGTGCAGGAGCGCCTGGACGCCCCCGACCCGTGGCGCGCCGCGGCGCGCCGGGCCCGGTGACTGACAAAGGGAGAGCGGGGGGGGGGGGAAGAGG